>JAKIUY010000004.1 GCA_021647315.1 Victivallaceae bacterium | reverse complement strand
CACCAAGACAGGACACCAACGTGCATCAGGCTATGGTGGCCAATAAAAAGAATGCGGATGGGAGCAGGACATAGAAAAATTTAGACAAATGTTAATCGGGGGCTTGACAATGACCTTCTCATGGGAGCTTAAGCGTTCCGCTTGAGAAAAACGGGCAGACGTCCGTAGCTCAAGGGACTTTCGCCCTCCGTTTTTAGCCTAGGGCTGTTCAATACTAAAGAAAATTGATAACTTCACCAAAGGATAAATATGAAACTTGCATCAATACTGGATCCGAAAAAGATTATCTGCAATGTCCCTGTCGGCAGTCGTGAAGAGATATATTTGTATATATTGAAACAGGCAACTGAATTTTTTGATCTTGAATATGATTGTGGCGTCTACGTCAAACAGATGATGGATAGTGAAGATATGATGAATATCCCTTATGAAGGGGTAGTTATCCCTCATCTGCGCCTGCCTGAACTCAATGATCTGCATATTATCGTTGGCTTGCTGGCTGAACCGGTAATGTTAAAAGAGAGTGACTTGAAACCGACGCAGATTGTGGTGATGTCATTAATCTCAAATAACACCTCTGATATTTATCTCAAAGCTCTTTCAGCTTTTACCCGTTATTTCAGTCAGTCGGCACACCTTGAAAATGCTTCAGGTATTGCAACAGCTGAAGAGTTTATCGCTCTATTAGAACGCGATAAAGTTGAACTTAAAAAAGATATTACGGCTGAAGATGTGATGTACAGTACATTTTTATCGCTTAAGCCGGATGATAAAATGAAGGTGGCGCTAAATACCTTTACCGGCGCGGCAACTAGATTGCCGGTACTCGACGATGATGGTAAACTTATCGGCGTCCTTAATTCATTGGAATTGATTAAAGTGTGTGTTCCTGAATATATCATGATGATGGATAATATTAACTTTCTGTCTAGTTTTGAACCATTCCAGAAGATTATTGATACCGAAGACAATGCGACTGTTCAAGATAATATGACTAAACCTCAAAGGGTTATTTCACCGGATACGCCATTAATTCAGTTGACCATCAGTTTAGTGAAGAAAGAGGCGGAAACAATTTTTGTGGTGGACGAACAACGCCGTCTGCTGGGGGTTATTACTCTGGAGAATCTGATTCATAAAGTCTTGCGGGGGTAGGGATGTTTATTTTTATTTTCGCTTCAATTGTATTTTTCGGTACCTACATTCTGATTGCATCAGAAAAAGTTCATAAAACTACGGCTGCCATGGTTGGAGCGTCAATGATGTTTCTGGTCGTCCTGCCAGGACCTAATAGTGAAGGGGCGGGAGAAAATAAACTTTCGCCAGGTCAGCTCGTTTCGCAAATGGCAGAAAGTATTGTTTTTACTAAGACGCCGGTACTTAAAGAGCACCTTGAAACGGCGGAAAAGCACGAAAGACTCGATGTATTTGCCCGTTATGTCAATTTTGATGTTGTTTTCACTTTGGCCGGGATGATGCTGCTGGTCAATATTCTTAGCGGTACCGGTATCTTTCAGTATGTGGCGATTAAATGTGCCAAACTGGCCAAAGGTTCACCGATGACGACGATGATCATGCTGGTGATTGCTACCGCTGTACTGTCGGCCTTTCTGGATAATGTTACTACCGTCCTCTTGATTGCACCGGTAACGTTGCTGGTGGCTTCGGAGTTGGGGGTTAAACCATTACCATTCTTGATGGCTGAAACGATGGCATCAAATATCGGCGGGACTGCAACTTTGATTGGGGATCCACCCAACTTGATTATCGGATCAGTCGCCGGGCTGGACTTTGCGGCGTTTATGATAAATCTCGCACCGTTTATTGTAATTATTTTGGCTATCTACTGTCTCTGCCTCAAACTCTATTATAGTAAACGGCTCCATGTAACGGTAGAACGACGTGCCAGAATCATGGAATTGAACGAAAAGGCAGCGATTACCGATTACAGTAATATGAAACGTGGTGGTATTGTGATGATTATCACCATTATCGGCTTTCTACTCCATGGTGCGGTTGGGTTGCAACCCTGTGTAATTTCAATGGCTGGTGCTTCACTTGCACTGGCGGTCTGTAAAATAGATGTTGATAAAGCATTGGAAAGGATCGAATGGAATACCCTGTTCTTCTTTATTGGGCTGTTTGTCCTAGTAAGTGGAGCTGAACAGGCCGGTTTAATGGCAAAATTCGGAGCACTGCTTAATTTTACCCAGGACTGGAATATTCTGGTTACGGTTTTAGTTGTTATGTGGGTTAGTGGTGTTGCGGCGGCAATAATGAATAATGTCTCATTCACCGCGGCAATGGTAACTGTAATGGCAGCTTTTCTTAAATCTTCACCGGCATTTGCCGCACCTGAAGCTCAGGAATTGATGTGGTGGGGCTTGGCCCTTGCGGTCTGTCTCGGTGGTAACGGTACTATTGTCGGCGCTGCTGCCAATCTGATTACTGCGGGGATCTCAGAAAAAGCCGGACATAAAATAACCTTCAAAGAATTTTTCCGTTACGGCTTCCCGGTAACTCTATTCAGTTTAGTTGCTGCCTCAATATATATTACGCTACGCTATTTCTGGTTGTGTAGGTGACTAGGAGCTAGAAGTTAGGAGTTAGAAAAAAACTATTACACAGAGAACCACAGAGTAGGCATATAGTTTACTGAGGATATTTAGAGATAGTTGAATATTTTGGTTCAGGTATTCGATAATATTGTGAATATATCCGAAAGAATCTTTTGTATTTATGGATAATTATAGAAGAATGAATAAAAATAAATTAGCTAAACAGGGTAAAATGAATTTACCGCAACGGTATTCAATTCGATTTAAAGAATATGATTATTCACAGGCAGGTTATTATTTTACCACAATTTGCACCCAAAATAAACAATTTCCAAACGGGCAACCACAAACCGGGCAACCACAAGGGATTGCCCCTACAGTGACGACGAATACCGTTGGTAATATAATTGGGGCATTTCAATCCATTGTTACCGTTGAATATATTCGTGGGGTGAACAATGAAAATTGGCAACGGTTTAATGGAAAATTATGGCAACGCAATTATTGGGAACATATTATTCGCAACGAAAACGAATATTTGCGAATTTCGCAATATATAACCAATAATCCCAAAAAATGGGCATTAGATAAATTAAATGGCGGGACTGGTAATATGGTAATGGAAGAAATTGCAGAATACAATTCTGAAATATGGATGATATAATATGACAAAAATTACCAAAAATCAGCGGATAAAAATTTCTAAATTTGACCGTGAAATGGAACAATTGTAAAAAAGTTAAAACGGAAATGAAAAGGTTATGATAAAAGTTAAAATTGAAACTATTAAAACGGCAGATCTTGATGCCGTGGTTGCGCTCTACCGTGATGCGGGGTGGTGGGAAGATGATTATGTTGCTGAAGATTTTATCCCCGCAGTGGTGGCTAATTCATGCTGTTTTGTCGGGGCATTTTTACCGGATGGTGCCATGGTCGGCATGGGGCGTGCCCTGGCTGACGGTATCAGTGATGCCTATATTCAGGATATTGCTGTTTTGAACGCCTATCGTAAACAGGGGATTGGCTCAATGATTATTCGTCATATTATTGCCTGTTTGCGTGAACAGGATATTGACTGGATTGGTCTGATCGGTGAACCAGGAACTGGTAGCTTTTATAATAAACTGGGCTTTAAAGAACTCAAAAATTTTATTCCGATGAAATTGGAAATATAAAAAAAAAGAGCTAATAGCTGTTTGGAGGCTAAAAAGTTGAATATAATTACTATTTTACTACCCTTTAGGTAAAAATAATTTGAATTTTAGGTTAAATAACCTTAATCTATTATAAACAGTTTAACGCCTAATAGGTAAAAAATGACAGAACAGCAGACCAATAACAGTGCACTCTTTTTTCTCAAAGTAGTATTGCCGGTACTGGTAACGCTGACCCTGTTTGTCGGTGCTGTTTTCCTGAATATTATTCCGGCATTCCGCCGTGCGATGATGCAGGATAAAAAAGCGATGATTAAAGAGTTGTCGGAGACCGCTTGGAGTATACTGCAGGAATCAGTGGAGTTGGAACAGAGTGGGAAGCTTACTCGCAAGGCGGCGCAACAACAGGCGATTGCTGAAATTAACGGTTTGCGTTACGGCAATGACATGAAAGATTATTTCTGGATCAGTGACATGACCCCTAAGATGATTGTTCATCCCTACCGGCCGGAGCTGAATGGTCGCGATATGAGCGACTTCAAAGATGCTCATAATAAAAAGGTTTTCATTGAATTTGTTGATATCATCAAACGTAAGCAAGAAGGGTATGTTGAATATTACTGGCAATGGAAAGACGATCCCGGTAAAATTGTGCCGAAACTTTCTTATGTTAAAGGATTTGCGCCCTGGCAGTGGATTATTGGTACCGGGGTTTATCTTGAAGATGTTGAGATGGATATCGGGCTGATAACCCATCGGGTTATTATGATTTCGCTGATTATCGCTTTTATTGCGTTTGTGCTTATGTTTATCGTCGTCTACCATAGTCATAAGATTGAAAAGGAACGACATCAAAGTCAGTTGGCGTTAAAGGCCGCCAAGGAAAAATATCAGGCATTGGTTGAGTCATCATCTGAAGCCTTTATTCTTATTCTCGATGGGAAATTGAATTATGCGAACCGAGCGACGCTTGAGATGTTGCAATATGCTGAAAGTGAATTTCTTGAGCTTGGGGTAGCTGATATTATTGCTCCCGAAAATGGTGAAGATCGTTGCCGACTTCAACAGTTGATTGATGATAAAGTGGATAATGATCATTTTGATACGGTATTGTTGCGTCAGAATAAAACAACCGTTAATGTTGTCATGTCTATTTCCCAGATATCCTTGCAGCAACGAGATGGTTTTATTATTATTGTGCGAGAGGTCAGTGCAGAACAGTTGAATTCAAGATTGGGACGGCAGCGAAAACTTGCCGAAGAACAGAAACAGTTAATTATTGATCTGCATAATGAACAACGTTTAGCTGGAGGATCTTTACCGGATTGGGAAAGTGCCGCCATATCTTCTTCAGTCGAAGAGATTGTTAAATTATGCCAAGGCTTTCCAACGAAACTTAAAGCCCTGATTGATGCTGGAATTAATATTGAAAATCTTACCGGCATTACTTCGCGCATGGTTGATGCGGTGACGGTAAGGTTTATTGAATTGGCGATTGAAGAGCTCGGAGAACCGCCAGTGCCATTTTGTTTTATGGCTTTCGGCAGTGAGGGCAGAAGTGAACAGACATTGAAAACCGATCAGGATAATGCGATAATATATCAACCGCCTGGAGCTGACAATGATACAAAAAACATTAAAGCCTATTTTGTTACTTTGGGAACCAAGGTTTGTGACTGGTTGCATGATGCCGGTTATACCTATTGCCAAGGCGGCAATATGGCAAAAAATGAACAATGGGTTATGGCGGCTGATGAATGGAAAACATGTGTGAGTAACTGGATATACAGTGCGTCTGCAAATGATCTGCTACGGATTAATATTTTCTTTGATTTCCGCGCAATGTATGGCGATGTTTCATTGGTTGCCGGGCTTTGGGATTTTATCGGTGATGCCATTGAAGATCGCCATGAATTTTTACTCTATTTTGTCAATGACGCCCTGCTTTATAAACCACCAATAACCATTTTCGGCAATATTGCACTGAGAGATAAAGGTGAAAAACGCACTACTATCAGTCTTAAAGAGGTTATTAGCGCAATTGTTCAGTTTGCCCGGATCTATGCCCTGAAATATCGTATCAATGAGACAAATACGCTGGAACGTCTGCGGGCGTTGCGAGATGGAGAATTTATCAATGAGTCAACCTATCGTGAGATTTCAGAAGTATATAAATTGCTGATGCAGTTGCGGTTTAAACATCAGGCGATGGCGATGGAAGACGGTGAAATGCCGGATAATCGGATTAATCCTAAGTCATTGACTGAGATAGAACGTGAAATATTGAAAAAATCATTTGCGGCGATTGCCAGTTTTCAAACTAAAATAAGTTATGATTTTAAAGGAATGGTCTAGAATTTAATGAAGCTTGAAACTCATATAAAAAGCAGTCTGAAAAAATGCGGAGTGCCCGGACGTGACATCCACGAATGGATTGACGCGCATTTCGAACATGATAAATTTGCTGAATTCATCAACACCGGTATTCTGCCACATGATTGGAATCCCTATGAACACCGCATTCACCGGCATTGTATTGAAGCTTTAGCGGTCTGTCTGATTGAATTCAGTGACAGGTATTCAGCTGACGATATCGAAGCGGTCTTTAAAAGTCATCTAACCGACGATTACCGTGGGTATCTGCCGAATAAAACTGATTTTGAGCAACCCAAATTCCATAATAAATATCACAGGTCCTAAGATGCATTTTGGAAATTATATTTTTGACAGGATAACAGGCTAACAGGATAAAACAGGATAAAACAGGATAAAACAGGATAAAACAGGATAAAACAGGATAAAACAGGATAAAACAGGATAAAACAGGATAAAATAAAAAATCCTGTCAATCCTGTCTGAAAAAGTTCCGGCAAAGCCGGTTATGTTCATCTAAATAGGGAATTATTACGCTACGCTCCATCTGCCACTGCGTTCGGGTAGGTATTTTTCTCATTCATTCGACGTTCCGGCGCAGCCGGCTTTGTTCTTGTGATTTTAACAATTTTCAAATGCTTTCAGCCAGGCTTCTGATATCAGTTCGTGTCCGGCCAGGGTAGGGTGGACACCATCGCTGAGCCAATATTCTGCTTTGGCTTTTTGGCTTGCGTCATCAAAGATCGTTTGAAACGGGACAAAGGCGGCATCAAATTCTTCAGACAGTTTTTTTACTATTGCACGCCGTTCGTTTATTTCCGGTAACCATGATTCATCAACTGCGCCGACCGGCAGGGCAAAGGGCTCGCCCAGAATAAATTTGATGTTTGGTAACTCTTTTCTGGTCCACCATAACATTTCACGGTAGAAACGTTCGTAGCGCGTCGGGCTGACGCCATTATTATTATTGAACGCGTGCCAGGTATCATTGATGCCGACCAGTACACTTAGCACATCCGGGCGCAGGTTGATGCAATCGACTTTCCATCTGGCATAAAGATCAACAATGCGGTGTCCCCCGACCCCACGGTTGAATATTGACAGGTCAGCTGCCGGGTGACGAGCCATCAGTTTGGCTGCGCTTAGATGAACGTAGCCGGCACCGAGTCCGATGTTTGGAGTTGTGGTTTCGCGGTCGCGTCCGCAGTCGGTTATTGAGTCGCCTTGAAACAGAATTGTCAAATTATTCATATTCATCGTTGTATCCTTATATCTTTGAGCATAAATAGTCAATCGAGGCAATTAACATAATTTACTGTTCGCTTAAAACAACCAGCTTTTGATATATTTTTGACAATTATTGAGTTTTGTTCCGGGTGGAAATTTACTGTTTCAATGGTATGGTAATTCTTAACAAAAATTATTTAACAAGCAAGAATGCACCGAAATTGGAAGAATAGTTATGAAATATATAGAACCATTGTTTCGGCCGCCGGCTGAGGCTGTCAGCCTGATTTTTCAGGTTGCTTACGGTTGTCCGCACAACAGTTGCCGGTTTTGCGGAATGTACAAAGGAGTTACATACCGCATGCGTGACCGGCACGAGGTGCTTGCTGAATTTAAGATGGCGGCTGGTAGGTATCCGGCAACTCGGCGAATTTTTCTGGCGGACGGCGATGTGATGTTGCTGTCATTTGATTTGCTGGTTGAATATCTGACTGAACTCAATCGGCTGTTTCCTCGTTTGACGCGAATAAATGTTTATGCCAATGGCAGTTCAATCACCCGTAAGAGTGAGGCTGAACTGGTGGCATTGAGTAAACTTAAACTCAATACACTTTATGTTGGACTGGAATCAGGCAGTCAGACGGTTATTGATCTGGCAGATAAACATGAGTCGGTAGATAATATGGTGCAGGGGGTAACGGTTGCTCAGCGTTGCGGTTTGCGTTGTTCGGTGATGGTGCTGCTTGGCGTTGGGGGTAAAACATTTTCTAGCGAACATGCCACACTGACCGCTGCGGCACTGAATCTGATGCAACCTAGACTATTGTCAGCGTTGCGTTTCATTGAAGTGCCGAATGCCAAGATGTATGATGACGCTGAGACGTTATCTGAATTTGATGCGGTAGTGGAATTGCGGGCGATCATTAGTGGGCTTGAAATGAAGCGAACGGTATTTCGGGCGAATCACTCGTCAAGCCCGGTGCCGCTGAGTGGGCGTTTCCCCCAGGATAAACAACGTTTGTTAAGTGACCTGGATCAATTACTGAAAAGTAACTCTCTGGATCGCCACGGCCCTGGTGCAATGCCGATGTTTTTGTAACGTTGTGATTCACGCAGTCTAAATATATGTCAAAAGGAACATTATGATTAATAATAAAATTGTATTGCAAAATTATCCTGAAATGTTTAAAGCTTATGAGTGTTCTTTTGATATAAAGGAGACCGCTGATGCATATTATACACATTTAGTTTTATTATGAGCCAATATTTTTAGACAGACCAATACAACAAGGATGCGTGGTGGTGATTTTTTTTAAATTATTACGGCTACTTTTGCCTCATCCCTACGGGATTTTTCTTACAGTTACATCTCAAATTTCTGAATTTTTTTTCTCGATATATCATTTTTCAGGTTATGATCTATTGACGCTGGAGATATACAATAAAGGCTTGCCGGAGGTTTAGCAAATTAATTTAACTTAAAATGTTATTAGTTTTCAGCTGTTGGATTGCGATAATGGCTTTGTCACTGTAGATTAAATAATATTTAAAACAGGAGATTGATTTATGAGATTATTTGAACATATGCTAAAGGGCAGAGGAAACTGGTTGTTATTGGTATTTCTCGCTGGACTGTTAGTGTTGACTTTGGCGGCGAAAACTGGACAAACTGCAAAAAATAATAGTGAGGTGAAGCAGATGAAACAACCTGAATTGAATGTTCTGAATGATGCTGAAAAGGCAGTTATTATTGATAAGGGGACAGAACGGGCGTTTACCGGTAAATATCATGATAATTATCAAGCGGGACTTTACCTGTGTCGACAGTGCAACGCACCACTATATCGGGCTGACGATAAATTCAAATCCGGTTGCGGCTGGCCGAGTTTTGATGATGAGTTGCCCGGTGCTGTAAAAAAGATTAAAGATGCGGACGGGCGGCGTATTGAAATAGTGTGCAGTAAATGTGGTGGTCATTTAGGGCATGTTTTTTCAGGTGAAAAAATGACGCCGAAAAACAGCCGTCACTGTGTAAATTCGATTTCAATGCAATTTGTTGATGCTAAGTCAAACCAATATGGTCGGGCAATTTTTGGCGGCGGCTGTTTCTGGGGCGTTGAGTATTACCTGCAGCAGCAACCTGGCGTTATTATGACCACGGTGGGGTATAGTGGCGGGAAAACAGCGTATCCGACCTATCGTGAGGTCTGCACCGGTAAAACCGGTCATATTGAGGTGCTTGAAGTTATTTTTGACCCGGCGGTAACAGATTTCACTAAGCTGACAAAATATTTCTTTAAGATTCATAATCCGACGCAATTGAACCGGCAGGGACCGGATATCGGCGAACAATACAGTTCAGTGATTTTTTACGCGAATGAAACGCAACGCAAAGCGGCTGAGAAGATTATTGCTGATTTGCAAAAACAGGGCATCAAGGTGGTGACAAAAGTTATTCCTGCAGTTAGATTCTGGCCTGCTGAAGGCTATCATCAGAACTACTACCGTAAAAAAGGTGGCGTACCCTATTGTCATGGACCGGTGAAGAAAAAATAGATTATTTGTAGTTTGATTGCAAGGCTGGGTATTGAACTGTAATGTACTAGAAGCTAGAAGCTAGAAGCTAGAAGCTAGAAGCTAGAAGCTAGAAGCTAGAAGCTAGAAGCTAGAAGCTAGAAGCTAGAAGCTAGAAGCTAGAAGCTGTGAGATTCATATAATTAGGATGGTTTAGAGATGAAATATTTGTTACAAATTTGGTTGATTGCGGAGCGATCTAATGAGGGGAGGTAAAATAACCTGGCTTGATGAGGTTGATTCAACTAATCGTTATGCGCTTGAGCATTTTGATGAACTTGATGATGGCTCCTTAGTTGTAGCTGAACGCCAGACGGCGGGTCGTGGTCGGCGTGGGCGTATTTGGCTGTCTCCGCCCGGTGAAAATATTTATGCTTCCTTTCTGATTAAATCTACCGGTATACCGATATGGCATACGCCACGCATTAGTGGACTGGCAGTGCTGGAAACTTTGCGGACTTTGGCGCCTGAAGTTAATTTCTGGTTGAAATGGCCGAATGACCTGTTCTGTCGTGACCGGAAAATATGCGGTATTTTAAGCGAAGTTAAGTCGGGGCAGGGCAATGTTGTCAAAGGTGGTGTCATCGGCATCGGTATCAATATAAATATGCCGGAAAGTAATTTACGTGAAATAGACCAGCCGGCAACATCACTTTTAGTGGAAGGCGGAGAAAAAAATAATCTGAAAAAAGTTGCTGAACTACTGGTTATTGCCCTGAATAAATACTATATTATCGGCTTGAATAATTCTCAGGAGCTTTATGCTCTGTGGAAAGATGAAAATATTTTGATCGGAACAGTGGTGGATATGGTTATGGAAGACCGTCAGGTTGTGCATGGCGAAATTATCGATATTGGTTTTGACGGTGAGCTTAAAGTGGCAACATCTGCTGGTGTGAAGAGCTTTTTAAGCGGTGATCTTTCAATTGCCAAGTCATCGATTAAGCAAATGTTCCGCTAGCATCTTATAATTTTAACAATGTGAGGTAATAACCTTTGCAATACTCGTTTAAGTTGGATTTTAAACTTTTATTCTTTATATCTGAGCACAAATCGCCAGATGAACTAACTAAAAACTACCCATAATGGGTATAAATGGAGATATATAATGGATTTGATAATAGATGGATTTAAACTGTTGGTTATTGGGATGGGCTGGGTTTTTGTCTTCCTGCTGATTATGATCGGTCTTATGGCGCTGGTCGCTAAGTTGGTCACTCCATTTGCCCATATGCTTGAAACGCCGGCCCCAGCTCCACGTAAACCGGCCAAAAAAGTAGCAGATAGCGATGATAAATCGCTGATTGCCGCAATTATTGCTGCTGTTCATCAGCATCGTAACCGCTAATATAATTTTCACAAAAACATTAAATAAATAATAATAACAACAAATAAACAATAACAACAAATAAACAATAACAACAAAAGGAAAAACGATGAAAAAAATTAATTTTATGGATACTTCATTTCGTGACGGTTTTCAGTCATGTCTTGGGGCGCGGGTAAAAACAGAAGACTTTATTCCTGCATTGCAGGCGGCTGTTGCTGCTGGAACTAATAATTTTGAGATTGGTGGTGGTGCTCGTTTTCAGAGCCTTTATTTTTATTGTCAGGAAGATGCATTTGATATGATGGACAAATGCCGTGAAGCGGTGGGGGCGGATATTAATCTTCAGACCTTGGCCCGTGGCGCTAATGTGGTTGGACTTATTTCGCAGTCACGCGATATTATTAACCTGCACGCTAAAATGTTCAAAAAACATGGTGTTAGCACTGTTCGTAACTTTGATGCGTTGAATGATGTCCGTAACTTGGCTTTTTCAGGTCAATGCATTCATGATGCGGGGCTTAAGCATCAGGTTGTCGTGAGTTTAATGGGTTTGCCACCGGGCTTGGATGAAGCATACGCTCATACTCCTAAATTTTATGCTGACTGCCTGAAAAAAATTCTTGGCGAAGGTATCCCATTTGATAGTGTCTGTTTTAAAGACGCTTCTGGTACTTCTACGCCTAAAACTGTTTTTGAAACCATTCGGGCGGCAAGAAAAATGTTACCGAAAGGTACAGTTATTCAGTTCCATACTCATGATACTGCCGGCATGGCGGTAGCATGTAATATGGCGGCGATTGAGGCTGGTGCTGATACTATTGACCTGTCAATGGATCCGGTCAGCGGCGGAACCTGTCAGGCAGATATTCTGACTATGTGGCATCGTCTGAAAGGTACTGACTATACTATTGATATTGATCACGAAAAGATTCTGGAAGCAGAAGCTGTATTCGGTGAGTGCCTGGATAAATATTTTATGCCGCCGGAAGCAAAGACTGTCAGTCCGCTGATTACCTTCTCGCCAATGCCGGGTGGTGCTCTTACCGCTAATACTCAGATGATGCGTGACAATAACTGTCTGGATCTCTATCCGAAAGTTATTGAAGAGATGCGTGATGTTGTGGCTCGCGGTGGTTTTGGTACTTCGGTTACTCCAGTATCACAATTTTATTTCCAGCAGGCGTTTGCCAATGTGACGCAGGGTAGATGGAATAAAATCACTGATAGTTACGGTAAAATGATTCTTGGTTATTTTGGGCATACACCATCAGAACCGGATGCGGAAACGGTAAAACTTGCTTCGGAACAACTTGGTCTGGAACCGACACGTGAAGATGTTCATGATATTAATGATAGAAATCCTGAACTTGGAATTAAAGTGGCAACTGCAAAACTTGTAGAAGCTGGTATTGCAGTCAGTGATGAGAATATTATGATCGCTGCAACTTGCGAAGCTAAAGGTATTGAATTTCTGAAAGGTAATAAACCATTCGGTATCCGTTATAAAGAAGCTGAAGTTGCTAAAGCTGCTTCAGCTCCTGTTGCTGCTAAAACAGAAGTAGTCAAAAAAGAAGAGTCTGGCTCTTATGCAGTTACAGTTGATGGAAAAACCTTCAATGTTCATGTTGCCCCAGGTGGAGCTACTGTAGTTCCGACCGGAACAACCGTGATTCCAGTTGAAAGTGCAACGACTTCAATACCGACTGGAGGCGGAGCAGGATTTGAGATTACCGCTCCGATGCCGGGAACAGTAGTTAGACTTGTTGCTTCTGAAGGTGATAGAGTTGACGCCGGAGATACTATTCTGGTACTTGAAGCCATGAAAATGGAGACTGAAGTTAAAACTGAGCAAGCTGGTACGGTTTCACAGATTTTGGTTGATCCAAGTCAGGCGGTAGCTTCAGGTGATGTCCTGGCGATTGTTGACTGAGTAAAATGGAGTTTATTTCGATGTTTAAATATTTATTAATGGTACTGCTTGGTTGCGGAATTATCAGTGGGGCTGTTGCTGAACAGCTACCGTCCGGTAATTTGCCGACAGGTGATGTTGATATGAAAAACATTCCTGTCGATAAAGCAATTGATCAGGTTGATGTTTATAAATGGCGTGTAAATAAGGATGGCAGTAGAAGCCTGATTTATAACTGGCACAAAGCGGCGACAATTTATGATTTGAGTGTCAGTAAGGGGCAGCATGTGTTACCGGGGCGTAAGATTATGACTCTCGCCATTCCCGGACGGAGCAAAGCTAAAGTCAAACTAACCGAAGCGATGAAAATTATCAGTATTGGTAAAGATCGTTATGGCAATGAATTGCTTCCAGCCAGTCAGATTGAACCTGGTGCGGTGGTGCTGAGCGCGATGTTTGAGGCGGTAATGGATGATTCATCGTTGGCGGGGGGCGGTAAGGGAAAAGGTTTGCCACCTCTAAAATATATGCTCATTAATTTGGCCAAAAGTACCGGTATTTATGATATTTGGCGCCAGACGTTTAGTAATCCAGCAAAAACCTGGCAACTTGGGGTCGGACGCTTGATTATGATTTTAGTTGGCCTGATTTTGCTTTATCTGGCTATCTTTAAAGAATTTGAACCTTTACTGCTTCTGCCTATCGGGTTTGGTGCAGTGTTGGCTAATATTCCGATGGCCGGAATCAGCGGGCCGGATGGTATTCTTGGCATGGTTTATACTGTCGGTATTGCTACCGGAGTTTTCCCGTTGATAATTTTTATGGGTGTAGGTGCCATGACCGACTTTGGTCCATTGATTGCCAATCCTAAAACTGCATTACTTGGTGCTGCTGCCCAATTCGGTATATTCTTTGCCTTAATTGGAGCACTTGTTTTGACTATATGCATCCCAGGTATTGATTTTGACCTGAAAGATGCTGCCAGTATTGGGATTATCGGTGGTGCGGATGGTCCGACTTCAATCTATCTGACCAGTAAACTTTCACCTGGTCTATTAGGCGCGGTTGCGGTCGCGGCCTATTCATATATGGCTCTGGTGCCGATAATTCAGCCGCCGATTATGAAATTGCTGACCACTGAAGCTGATCGTAAAATAAGAATGACTCAGTTGCGCCATGTTTCAAAACTCGAAAAAGTCAGTTTCCCAATTGTCATCACATTGTTGTGTGCGGCTCTTTTGCCGGATGCGGTGCCGTTGATTGGGATGTTGATGTTTGGTAACCTGATGAAAGAGTGCGGTGTGGTTGACCGTTTGAGCAGTACTGCTCAGAATGCGTTGATTAATATTGTGACAATTTTCCTGGGTCTGGCTGTTGGATCAAAACTTGCAGCTGCAGACTTTCTTAATATCCAGACTTTAGGTATTTTGGTCCTTGGTGTAATTGCATTTAGTATCGGCACGGCATCAGGTGTAATTTGCGGGCAGATTATGAAGAAAATGTCTGGTGGCAAAATTAACCCATTGATCGGGGCCGCGGGAGTTTCAGCAGTGCCGATGGCCGCACGGGTGGTTAATAAGGTCGGACTGGATGAAGATCCGCATAACTTCTTGTTGATGCATGCAATGGGACCGAATGTTGCTGGGGTTATCGGCTCGGCGGTTGCGGCTGGTGCGTTATTAAAAGCATTATCAATGCTTTAGATTTATCTACCGATAAATTATTAACGGGGTGCAATTTATTGCACCTCGTTTTTGTGTGGGTTCTAGAATCGCATCTTGTTTAAGATAAAAATTGGATAAATATTTCATGAGGGTTGATTTGTCCTTGTATTTTTATTATATTAGAGTAATTTTGATAA
The DNA here is from genome assembly GCA_021647315.1 of Victivallaceae bacterium. Taxonomy (GTDB): domain Bacteria; phylum Verrucomicrobiota; class Lentisphaeria; order Victivallales; family Victivallaceae; genus JAKIUY01. The sequence continues at coordinate 71,698 of JAKIUY010000004.1, read as the reverse complement.
TGTTAACTAGCTATTACTATCGAAGAGCTTTAACTGATATAATTTAAGGGGGAAGCTTCTCCGGCGGTCAGTGAATTTTTAAAATGAGGATATTACTGTGAATAAAACTTTTTTCGTCATCGCTTTGCCGGTAACATTATTGGTGCTGTCAGGTTGTTATAATTACTCGCCACCACCGGTGCCGACTGAGGACGATACCTTTACTCAGAAGAGTGAAGATAAACGTTATCAGTTCCCGGAAGTAATTAAAGTGTTGAAGTTGAAAGAGGCGCAGGATCTGGCGATTCGCAATAACCCTGATTTTGAAACCAAGTATCAGTCAATAATTGCCGCCAGGGCGCGTTACTATCAATCACTCTCTAATTATCTACCACAGATTACCTCATCGTACGTGATTGCCAATGATACCACCTCTAATCGGCATCAAACCAATCAAAACTTGCCGCGGACAACACGCTTCACCACTGATGCCTCTATCCGGACAACGTGGCTGGTATTTGATGGTCTGGCAAGGACTATGGGAATGTTGGCAGCCAAACATTCAACCAAATTGACTGAAGCTGATCGCGATAATAGTCGACGGATCTACCTGCAGTTGGTTGCGACATCTTATAATGATATTCTATTAGCGATTGAACAGCGTCGTATTGCGATTGCCGATATGGATTTTCAAATGGATATCCTGCGTGAAACTGAGATTAAATATAAAGCTGGTGCTGTACCATTAAGTGATGTCTTGAACTTTAAAATTCAGCTGAACACGGCTAATGGATCATTGATCTCTGCCGCTTATCGCTATAATATTTCTCGTTATGCGCTGGCTACGCTGATGGGGGTGCCAGCTGCAACTTTGCCGGAAAATCTGAAGTTTCCACCGATTAACACTAATACCGACGGACGGTTGACCTCTATCGGTGTCTATCTTGACGCAGCTTTGAATAATCGTCCTGACCTGAAGTATTACCGTGAAGCGGTTAAAATTTCAGAATATACATTATACCAACGTTGGGGTGCTTTCTCGCCTAGAATAAGCATTTTCGGTGAATATGGCTATGGTACTAACTATAACCGTTTTGGTTCAACAACAGCTGGTGGCATAAATCATACTAAAAGTAATACCAGTAGATTTGGTTATGGCGCTGAAGCAACTCTAAGTATTTTTGAAGGTGGGGCTAAGTTTGCCGCGGTGCGCGAAGCACAGGCCTTGGTTGCCGCCGCTAAATTTCAGACTGCGAATATCTGGATAACAGTAGTTAAAGAGGTCCGCGGCGCACATGATAATTATATTCAGAATGTAAAACTAGCGAAACTATTTGAAAAGACTCTTGGACTGGTTACTAAACAGCGTGATTTGGTTGCCGAGGAGTATAAAGCTGGTAATACCGAGCTGACCAGATTGAATGAAGCTCAGCGTGACCTGGTAAGTGCCGATACCGATTTTGTTATTGCACTGGTGAACCTGCAGAATGCCAAAGCGCAGCTTTTAGCCGCTACTAACTCCAATACCATTGGCATGGAAGAGTATAAAGATGAATGGTTCCCCAGCGTGAAAGGTAAAGATGGCAAAAGAGCTGAGCCAACCACCGTTCCGGTCAAGTGATAAGACACTACGTTTTTTCCGGGACTGCGCACGAGAACAAAGTCATCCACCGGGGTAAGGATTTCTGAACTTACGTCTCAACTTCTTGAAATAAGAAATTATTTCCTGCTTGTCAAATTATTTTGCCCATTAATGATAACAGTAAATACGGGTCTATTCTCTGACGGTAATATTCCCCGTATTTGATATTGTATTAAATATGGATAGTATAAATATAATAAAAGTAATTTTTTTTGACATAATATTTATTTCCGCGGTAATCATAATTTTGCATGTTTACACTAAGAGCGTAACCTCGTGTTACTCATTCTTAACGATACAACTTTTTCTATTTTTTTACAATACCTCATTCTGCTAAAGTTTCAATCGGTTCCTACTGCTTTAGCATTCAATTGGACGGTTGAGTGAATTGCGGGGGCTGTCCCTTTTTAAAGCCTAAAAAGATAATATTATATCCTCAAAATAACTAATTTAACCTGTTTGAATCACTCTTATTTTAATGGACTCAATTCGTGATAAAAGCAATGATATTGACTTTGAAACTTAATTTTTAAGCAGTCGGAGGGCTTAAAGAGCTCTGCACTTTTAGTGATTAAGTTTTTTCATCTGTAAAAATCGGTGTGATTAGTGGGCACTAAATTTTTAAATTCGCTAAATTAGTAAAATTCGTTGACAGTAAGGTTTTTGTGAGGTATGGTATGGTTTATTACTAACAGTTAAGGAGATGTTGTTAATTTATCGAAAGAAATTTTTATTACAGCCTCAAGGCTTAGACTTGACTATGAAATATCGTATTATGACAGCATAATTATAGCGGCTGCATTGGGAAATAATTGCACTATTCTTTATTCAGAAGATATGCAGCATGGACAGTTCATTGAAAATTCACTGACAATAGTGAACCCATTTGTTTAACCACATGTCTGCGTGCAATTGCACAGGTAGGTTCAAAACGCCGTAATCAGAGCTAAATATCCTGTTTGCAAAATGATTGACAGCAGAATGATTTTTAAAAGAAGGTTATCTTCCTGCCGGGAAATTATTATTTCTCATAAATATAAAAACTAAAACAGCCTTTAAAATTAGCTGTAGATACTCAATAAATATAAAAGTGAGATGATTATTTAACGTTATAAAAGATTTAGTTTTAAGGAAAATTAATTATGAGTATAAGAGTAAGATTTGCACCGTCACCGACTGGTCAGGTGCATATAGGTAATATTAGAACGGCTATTTTTAACTGGCTGTTTGCCCGGCATTCAAATGGCGCGTTTATTCTGCGGATTGAAGATACTGATCTAGAAAGATCTACAGATGATGCAAAACAGAAACTGTTTGAGTGTCTTGAATGGTTGGGGCTCGATTATGATGGTGAGGTTATGTATCAAAGTCAGCGTCGGGAGATCTATTTGGCTGAAGTTGAAAAAATGTTACAGGCTGGCAGTGCCTATAATGCACTAGCTGAAGCGGGAGTGCCAGCACCGGTAATGTTTAGACTGCCACTTGATACTGCCGATAATCCGGTTATTCGTAATGTAGGGATGGTTCAAGATACTATTCATGCTGAAGTGCCGGTCGAAATTTCAAGTGCAGGCATAACTTTTGCCCAGGTCAGCCGTAAAGGCAAACCAATGCCAGTTGCCGCATCGCTGGCAGGATTTAGACAATTGAAAGTTTTTGATAGTGCGGGAGCTGTACTGTTTGATTTAGAAGCTAAGCTTGAAGCATTGTTGAATGGTGAAACGTTTAGCTGTAACGGTGGTGCTGAGCTGAGTTTTCTGCGTAAAGAGGTCTTTTTTACCGATATAATTAAAGGCGAAATGGCTAAACCATTGGATGGGATGAAAGATTTGGTTATTGTTCGCAGTGACGGTTCGCCCATTTTCCATATCGCCAATGTCTGTGATGATAACGCCCAACAGATAACTCATGTGGTGCGTGGTGATGATCATGTCGAGAATACTTATCGTCATATCTTGCTGTTTAACGCCCTGGGTTATAATATTCCTGAATATGCCCACATGCCAATGATTGTTAATCAGGCCGGCAAGCCCTACAGTAAACGTGATGGTGATGCCTTTGTCGGTGATTTTAGGGATAATGGTATTTTAGCTGACGCGCTGTTAAATTATCTGTCGTTACTTGGCTGGTCTCCAGGTGATGATCGGGAAAAAATGTCGCGCAGTGAACTGATTGAAGCGTTCAAACTCGAACGGGTCAAGAGTGCCCCGGCGCAGTTGGATATGAAAAAACTGATCAATATGAATGGGGCCTATATTGCGGAAATGCCGCTGGCCGGTTTTATTGCTGCAACTTGGCAGGAATTTCTGACGTTACCATTTGCCGACGAAAGCAAACGTGAGCTGTTTGATACTGTTGCCGAACTTATGCAGCAACGGACTAAACAGTTCAGTCAGGTTAGTGATTGGAACTATTTCTTTACTGATGATTTTGAACGCAATGCCAAGGCATTTAAGAAGTCATTCAAACGTGAAGAGAATCGTCTGGCATTAGCTGCCGTCGCTGAAGCTTTCGCTGCGCTGGAAGAGTTTACTGCCGAAACTCTACAAGCTACTATTTCCACGGTTGAACAGCGTCAAGAGTTGCATGAAGGGCAGTTGAACTTGCCATTAAGACTGGCGGTAACTGGAACCAATGCCGGTGGTGATATTCTCACAACCTTGAGCCTGATTGGGCAGGAACGTTCTCTTGCACGTATAAAAACAGCCTTAGCAGATTTTGCCGCAGCTGTAGCTTAAGCGTCCCGCTTGAGTAGATTAATGTCATTATTTGATTCAAATAGGAACTTATTACACTGCGTTTCATCTTAAATGTGGGCTATTGCGTTGGGACAACGTAAGCGACTTGTTTAACTCGTAGGTTAAGCTTTGGGTTAAACAAATTGAAGTGGCATCTGCTTTCAGGTGTCACCTGATTAGGTTGAAAACACTAAAGCTAAAGTTTGACCCCGCTATATGATCGGGTAGCGTTGACAGGCTTTTTTTTTACGTTCCGGCATAGCTGGCTTTGTTGATTAGGATTATTGTATGTTGACCAAGGATTTACTGAAATTTCGCCGAGCAGGCAAGGCAATTAAGCCACAGTTCATTGATGCTGAAGATAAACCGTTGCTGGATTTTGCTGCTGAGTTGATGGAGATTTATAATGTTGCGGCGGAAAAACAGCAGAGTAGGGGTGAAATAGCTGAAATTGTCGAACCGTTATTGACTGGAGCTCGGGATCAGAAATTTATTCGCGGACTCAATAAACTTATTCTTGACCGTTGTGAATTTTCTATTCATGACAGTAAAGACTATGCAAGTTTACGGCATGATACTTTTGCCTTGGCAGTTAAACTATTCAATAAAGCTGATCTACCCGATGCTGATGCGTTATACGCAGCTGTTATGCGCACAGATCCTGATATTAGTAAATTTGTCGCAAATGGTATTTATGCCGATTTGCCGGATAATGAACGCCTGACGAAGTTTCGTACCTTGTTCCCGAAGGAGCTGTTGCAGCGTTACAACTGTTCATTGGTCCAATCGTTGCTTATTTACAGCGAACGACTGGAATTGAAGGTGGTTGAACCTGAACCGGCCAAATTGCGGAAGATGTTCAAATATCTTAAATTTTTCCGCCTGTTGGCGATGGTTGAAACAATTAAAGGAACTGTTAATGGTCTGAAGTTTACTATTGATGGACCGGCCAGTCTGTTTGAGAACAGTCGCAAATATGGTTTACAGCTGGCAATTTTTTTCCCCGCAGTTTGTGATTTAGCCAAATGGCAGTTGAAGGCCGATATAAAACTCAATAATAAAGTTTCCAGCTTGAACTTGAATGAATCCACCGGTCTTGTTAGCCATTACCGTAATTTTTCAGCCTACGTTCCAGAAGAGATTGTGATGTTCCATCGGTTGTTCAAACAGCAAGTTGATGATTGGCTTATTGTTGGCGATGCACCATTTATTAAACCGAGCGGACGGGATGTTATTTTTCCCGATCTGAGTTTTCAGTCAACGGCTGGCAAAGTGATCCATCTGGAACTTTTTCACCGTTGGCATAGCGGACCGTTACTGCAACGACTTGAACAGTTGGCCGGTAAATCTGATATTCCGTTAATTATTGGCGTTGATCGGGCGCTCTATAATAAACCTGAAATCAGGTTACAGCTTGATGGCAATAAAGTTTTTGAACAGCGTGGTTTTCTCTTCCGTGATTTTCCAGGAGTTGATCGTGTAAGAAAGGTTTTAAATAGTGTCTGTATGGAAACTCTCAATTAACCAACAGGCCTACATTTTTTATGAATATAATATTATTAGAGAAAGATGATTTTATTGACGTTTCAAGAGTCTCAATCACCGGACATCGCTCTGAACATATCAGCGCGGTGTTGCGGGCTGAACCGGGACAGACGCTGAAAATCGGCATGATTAATGGTAATATCGGGCAGGGGATATTTATCGCAGGCGATAGTCAACATATAGAGCTTGAGGTTGGTGATTTTACCATTGCCCCGCCTGCCCCCTTGCCGATAACCTTGATTGTCGCCATGCAACGTCCTAAAACTATGAAAAAAATTATTCAGAGTGCAACGGCAATGGGCGTAAAAAGATTCATAATTATCGAAACCTGGAAAGTCGAAAAAAGTTATTGGAGCTCGCCGTTGCTGCAACCACGGGAGTTTGAAGAGCAATTCCGGCTTGGTCTGGCGCAGGGGGGCGATACGGTGGTGCCGACTATTATAATTAAAAAGCGGTTTAAACCGTTTGTTGAAGACGAATTGCCGGGGATTGTTAATGGAACCTTAGGGTTGGTTGCACATCCGACCGCGACTGAGCTATGCCCGTATAATGTTAATGGTCAAGTTACGCTGGCTATCGGACCGGAAGGTGGTTTTACAGCGTATGAGGTTGACAAAATGTCAGCGGCAGGCATGTTGGCTGTAAACATCGGGCCTCGCCCTTTGCGCTCTGAATTTGCTGTAACTGCCATTCTTGCCAGACTTTCCTAAATTATCACCATTCTCCTCGACAATGCTGGCATATTTGTCCGGCATACTTTCAATGAAATTATGAATTTCAGCAATCTTTGCCGCTTGGATAACTTCGCTGTCCTTTGCATCATGGTTGCCGTATTTCAGGTTATCCATAATTGTTCCTGTCTGTAGGCAAGTGACCTGTGAAACATAGCCGATTCGATGCCGTAATGAACGGATATTCAGTTCTGATGATGAGATTCCGTCAAAATATATCTCTCCATGCTGCGGAATATATAATTTTAATATCAGGCTGGTTATAGTTGTTTTACCGATGCCGCTGCTGCCGATAATTGCCCAATGTTCACCTGGTTTTATTCCGAATGAAATATCTGTCAGTACTGGCTGGTTTGGCTCATACGAAAAAGATACCTGCCTGAACTTTATCCGGCCATCAAGTTGTTCAATTGCTCTGCCACCTGAAGTATTGACTTCGGAATTCATGGCAAATAGTGAGGCTATCCGGTTAAGCGTAGCTCTGGCAGATTGCAGCTGAGTTATACTGCTTGACAGGTGAGTTATCGGGGTATAGACAAAAGAGAGGTAGGCCTGAAAGGCTAATAGAGACCCCAATTGCCATTCACCGTTGATTACCCAGTAGGAACCGAAGATCAGGACTGCAACCTTGGCTAATGACGGCATCAACTTTGTAATCGCGTTATTGAGGGAGTTGACACTGCACTGCTCATAAGTCACTGTTATATTTTTTTCTTAACTGTTCAACCAGTCCGCCAATTGCCCGTTGTTCGGTGGCAAAAGATTTTATTAATGGTATTGAGGTGACTGTTTCCTGCAGTGAAGCATTTGCTTTGGCACTCCGTTTACTGTTGTGATGACTCATAGCGTAGTTTCGTTTAGCAAAAAACGGGTGGTCAAAAATGGTATTGGCAATGTCAGTACCACCGGCAACGCAATGCGCCATTCGAGATAAAAAAGGAATCCTATGCCGCCGATGAAGCGTATTCCTTCGATTAATAAATTGACGACCGTGCCGGAGATGAACCAATTGATGCCTTGAACATCATTTGATATTCTGGACATCAAATAGCCTGAACGGTTTTTATCAAAAAACAGTTTAGGCAGGGGCATAATTTTGGCGATAAGTTTTTCCTGAAGATCAAGCATTACTTCCTGGGCAAAACGTGTATTGTAGTACTGTTTAAGTAAACCGGTCAAAAATGAGCTTATACCGATAATTACTATCAGGATAATTACCGGCATGAGCGTTTCGATCTTTTTAGGGAGCAGTACTTCATCAATCAGGTATCTTATAATCATCGGTTGCGGATAGGTTAGAACAGCGGCAAGTATTAATAATGTTACACTGGTAAGCCCGATGCGCCAATGTTTGATGATAGATGGATATAAATATTTCAGGTTATTACTGAGACTGCCGTATTGGATCTTTTTATTGAAATGATCGTCCGGCAATTCACGCGATAACCCACTCTTTAAATGTTGTAATCAACTATACATATACGTCCTGTTATCTCTTGAGATCAGTTGTTGCCAAGCATGGCTATTATCTGGCTGATGCCGTCGCGCATCGCCATTTCATCCAGCGGTTTGATTAACTCGTCTGGTTTGCAGCTATCACATAGTTCGCTTGGTAATCCCTCGAGAAAATGTGATGGGCGTTGTCGGCTGGTGCGCCCTCGCTGGGTGCGTTCGGAGGTATAACTGATAATCAGATGGTCTTTTGCCCGGGTGATTGCTACATAGAAGAGCCGTAGTTCTTCTTCCAGACGGTTTTCCATTTCCGAGCGTTCATGGGGGAAAATATTTTTTTCCATCGCAGGCAGAAAGACGACCGGGTATTCCAGTCCTTTTGAAGCGTGAATGGTTGATAAGGTTACGCTGTTACCATTTCCTTCTTCATCTTCGGTTCGATCATTCTCTTCGAGCAGGGCATAGCTTTCCAGGTATTCATCCAGGGTTGGTGGTTGGTCTGCATTGCGTTCGAAGTCAGCGATAGCACTGATGAATTCCAACACATTGTCCTGACGTTTCTGGGAATCTTTAATATCTTTGTAGATACGCTGGAGTCCGTGCAGGTAACCAATCTCATCGAGGTAATTGCTTACTTTTGCTGTCAGATTGCCGGGGTCGGCAAAGAGAGCCTGATGCTTTTTTAGGGTTTGTGAAAATGCCCGCGCGGCACTTGCTGCTTTAGCTGACATTGAGTTAAGAAACGCCCCGTCTGCCATTAATTCAGAGAATGGTATAAACGCAACATGCTGAAGTTCTTTCAGGCGGGTTACCGCTTTATTGCCGAGTCCGCGTGGCGGGGTGCCGAGAATTCGCAGTAGGCTTTGATCCTCTTTGGGATTGACTATCAGTTTGAGATAGGCAACGGCATCTTTGACCTCTTTGCGTTTGAAAAACTCCTGTCCCCCGACCAAGCGATATGGAATGGATGAACGGCGCATAACATTTTCGAGTACCCGTGAGAGGTGATTTGAGCGATAGAGCAGGGCAAAATCACTATATTTCAGCAGTGAATTATTCGATCTGAGTTCTTCGATATAATCCGCAATGAACTGTGCCTCGCTATCGGCATTGTTGTTTTTTACTAATTTGACATTTTCTCCGTCACCCCGGTTTGACCATAGCTTTTTATCGTAACGGTTACTGTTGCCGGAAATAACCGCGTTTGCACTCTGTAGAATATTGTTGGTTGAACGGTAATTCTGTTCAAGTCTAACCTGTTGCGTATTGTTAAACATCTGTGGAAAATCAAGGATATTGCTGATGTTGGCCCCGCGCCAGCCGTAGATACTCTGATCGTCGTCACCTACGACACAGAGGTTCTGATGTTTTTCGACCAGCATTTTCAGCAGTTTGAACTGCGCGTCGTTAGTGTCCTGGTATTCATCAACCATAACATATTTATAGGTTGTACGATAACGTTCGAGAACATCTGGATTTTCTTCAAATATTTTGACTACAAACATCAGCATATCATCAAAATCAATCATATTCTGATTTTCGAGCAATTCCTGGTAGCCCCGGTAGATTGCCGCTTTACGCGAATCGACAACGCCATCGGCAATTCTTGCTGCATGATCCGGTTCAATTAGGCGGTTTTTCAGATCACTGATATAGGCTGAAACCGATTTCGGGTCAATGATTTCACTGTTAAACCCCAGGTCAGCCATGGCCTGTTTGACCAGACCACGTTGATCTGTATCGTCGGCAACCGTGAAATTAGCTGTGTAGTTAAGTGCCCGGATCTCTTTGCGCAGAATTTTGATACAGAAAGAGTGAAATGTCCCGAGGGTGACTTGGCGAGACGCTGTGTCATTAACCAGTTGCGCCAGGCGTTCTTTCATTTCTCTAGCTGCTTTATTGGTGAAAGTCAGACCGAGGATATGTTCAGGCGCGATGCCATGCTCTAGCATATAGGCGATGCGGAATGTTATAACCCGGGTTTTGCCAGTTCCAGCCCCTGCCAGGACGAGAACCGGCCCGTTGATAGTTGTTGCAGCTTTACCCTGTTCGGGATTTAGTTCTTTTTTTATATTCATATAATTTAATGGTTAATGATTAATAGTGTTGCCCTACCTAGGGCGTTGCCTAGGCTGCTGATTGTCAGGCTTTATTTAATTAGGCTAAGGGCAAAGCCCTGATAATCATCAGCCCCAGGTAACACCTGGGGTATCATAGCCCTCATATAACCCCGCTCTGAAAGAGCGACAATTATCAACGATTGACGATCAACGACTAACCTACACTGTTTGCGTGGCTGTTGTTACTTTGCCGTCAACTACTACTGCTGATGCTGCGGTAACTGGAAACTCGAAGTCCGCGAATACCCCGCCATTAACACTGTACTGGCAGACTTCTGCCGCGGTTTCAGCTGAAAATGCTTTGTCCATATAATGTGCGCATGGTAGGCTGTGCTCGTAGGTTGAAACATAATATACTTCACCCGGAGTCAAGGCAAATTCACGGACGATTAAGCCATCTTTGCGAATAATGCCGAGCCAGCCTCTGGCTTCGGTTTTGCTGACAACTGAGACAATACGCGGGGTGTCATAGTCATCTTTTTCGTAATCCATGGCGAGTAGTCCCAGTGAAATAGCATCGCGTGGCGACATACCCATCGCAATTTTTTCGGTTATCGGATCGGTATGTGAGCCATTGCTGGCAATGGCATAATTACCAGCAGTCCTAAAACAGTTATAGGTGATATATGGACTTTTTTTCAGATCATCCTCGAAACCTGCACGTGGCATAATGGCGATTGCATCACCATTGGCAACAGCTTCGCGGTTTGGGAATGAGCGTGATGAAACGCGGTACATAACTGTACCATTACCTGACGGAGTCATGCCGACTCCAACTATTCTGCCTAAATACATTTTATTTTTTCCTAGTGTTAGATTTTTTTAAATTGGACTGATGGGATGTAACCCAAGCCCCAAGCCCCAAGCCTCAATTATACAGTGGTCCGAATGTTTCGCAGGCGCGGTAGTCCGAACCTTCGCTATCCATACCGAATGCCGACCAGGTGCTTGGGCGGTAAATTTTTTCTTCAGTTACATTGTGCATACAGACTGGAATCCGTAGCATTGACGCCAAGGTAATCAGGTCGGCACCGATATGGCCGTAACTGAATGCGCCATGATTGGCACCCCAGTTAGCCATCACACTATAAACATCAGTGAAAGCACCTTTGCCGGTCAGACGAGGAGCAAACCAGGTGGTCGGCCAAGTCGGGTTGGTACGTTCGTTTAGCACATCGTGAACCTCGGGTGGTAGTTCAACTGTATAACCTTCAGCGATTTGCAATACTGGTCCGAGTCCTTTGATCAGGTTTATTCTTGACATGGTCATCGGCATGCCGGCTTTGGTGGTAAACTGTGAAGAGAAACCACCGCCACGGAAATATTCGGTAATTGCCGCGCACCATTTAGTTTCATCGAGACACTTGCCGACCTCTTTCGGGGTTATTTCCCAATATTGTTTCATTGCGGCTTTGTTGTCAATTTCCTGCTGGCCGGTGCCATCCATGGTGGTTGAACCTGAGTTGATCAGGTGAATAATCCCATTTGCTGCCAGACCGTCAAGTTCGAATCCACTGACCCGTTTGACCGCTTCCGGGCTCCAGTAGGTTCGGACATCAGAGAAGCCCTGAGAAGTTCCAGTCAACAGGTGCCCGAATAACATTGGTACGGCATTGAGGGTGTCATTTTCGGTTGCCATAACAAATGATTCCCGAATGCCGTTCCAGTCAAATGAAGAGTTCAGGATGGTTTCCATGAAATCGCCGTTCGGCATGTGGTCGGTCCATTGGCGTTGGCCTTGGAATCCGGCAGCGATGGCATTATGTCCGAGAGCCTCTTCGCCGAAACCGATTTCTGCCAGACGTGGGTTGCCGATCATCAGATCGCGACAGATAATGGTCATCTTGACTACATATTCCCATATTTCAGCCTTCTCTTCAGCTGATTTCTTTTCGTTTGATTTGTTATAATCTTCGCCTTCTATACAGTTCGCTTTAGTCCATTCCATGGCTTTGGCAAACTCTTCCGGATCGAATATATTTTCATTCACCCGGCGGATAATTTCAGTCATGTCAACAGCTTCGCAGCGAATTCCGAGGTAGTCCTGGAAGAACTGCGGATTGACAATAGAGCCGGCGATACCCATGGAGACACTGCCGATAGAGAGATATGATTTGTTGCGCATGGTGGCAACAGCCAGTCCGGCTCTGACAAAACGGAGAATTTTTTCTTCAACATCTTCCGGGATCGAGGTGTCTGATTTATCCTGGACATCTTTACCGTAAATACCGAAAGCCGGTAGCCCTTTCTGACTGTGTCCGGCCAGAACCGCTGCCAGGTATACCGCACCCGGACGTTCTGTTCCGTTAAAGCCCCAGACAGCTTTGGGCAGGTAAGGGTTCATGTCCATTGTTTCGGCCCCATAACACCAACATGGAGTTACGGTCAGTGAAACACCAACACCTTCGCGTTCAAATTTATCCGCGCACATTGCCGATTCTGTTGCTCCACCGATGCAACTGTCAGCGATAACGCATTCAACCGGCAGGCCGCAGGCGTGGGTAAGTTTTGAGCTGATCAGTTCAGCTGCCGCTTGAGCCATATTCATTACTTGTTCTTCGAGTGATTCACGAACACCTTCACGACGTCCGTCAATGGTTGGACGGATCCCTATTTTCGGCAGTTCGCCCATCATTCTATTTACAGGTTGAACACAATTCATTCCAGTTAAATCAGCCATCTTATCCTCCGATAGTTAAGGTTTATATTTTTATATGCATTTACCGCGAGTATTATTACGATTAATGAATATACTTTAACCGTAAAAAAAAACAATAAGAAGTTTACAAAAAGATGTTAAGATGTAAAGTATGGGGTTGGAACATTGAAACTGGAAACTGGGTGCTGATAAGTTGGACTATCGATGAAGAGGTATGTTGATATGTTCGTAGTTCCCACTACGGATATGATTTTATTTAATATTTATAGTATAAGGAATATGAGAAAATGGCAGACTATCTTAATCGTTATCCGCACATGGTGCATGAATATTATACTGCGCGAGTGCGTAATATTATAACAGAACGCAAAGCACGCCTTGCTGCATTGAAAACCAAAGCTGATGCGGAAGCTTATGTCGCGCGGGTCAGAAAGGCTGTTGCCGGAGCTTTTGTGCTACCGGAACGGACACCGTTAAACGTTAAGTCTACCGGTGTAGTTGAACAGGAAAATTTTTCGATTGAAAAAATAGTTTTTGAAAGTCGTCCCGGATTTCAGGTAACCGGTAATCTCTATATTCCCAAATCATCAACTTCCGGCGCTAAAGCACCAGCGGTACTCGGTCTGTGCGGACATGATCTTGAAGGTAAAGCAGCTGAACCATATCAGAGCTTTTGTCAAGGCTTGGCGCTTAAAGGTTTTATTGTATTTATTATTGACCCAATTAGTCAAGGTGAACGCTGGCAGCATGATGAAGCGGCAAATGATCCTGGTCCAGGACTCTGTGATGCTCACAATCTGATGGGTAATCAACAAATACTGCTCAATGATTTTTTCGGGTCATGGCGAGTATGGGATGCGATTCGCGGCCTCGACTATCTGTTGTCCCGGCCTGAAGTCGATAGCACCCGGCTCGGGGTTACCGGTAATTCTGGCGGCGGAACATTGACTTCACTCGTTGCCGCCCTTGATCCGCGTCCGACCATGGTTGCGCCGTCGTGTTATATTTGTTCATGGCAGGCAAATATGGAAAATGAACTGCCGGCTGATGCTGAACAGTGTCCACCGGGGTTACTCGCGGCAGGGTTGGATGAAGTTGACCTGTTGATCGCCTATCCACGACCAACGATGATTTTATCACAGGAACATGACTTCTTTGATGAACGTTATGCACGTCAGGCGCATCAGGAATTGAAAAAAATCCATCAACTGCTGGGCACGACTGAAGATGCCGCCTATTTTATGGGACCGATGACGCATGGTTATCACCAGGAAAACCGTGAAGCGATGACCGCATTTTTCATGCAACATGCCGGGATTAGCGGTTCAGCTGAAGAAACAGCGATAGAACTGTTGCCGGCTGAACAACTGTGGGTGACCGTGGACGGCAATGTCAATAAGAACGGTAGTTGCAGGGTATTTGATTTCAGTTGCCAGCGGGCGGCTGAGTTGGCTACGTTACGCTCTAGCCTAAACTATAATGAACTGACAAACAGTGCGGCTGAATTGTTAAATATTCCACTTGAACGCGTTGCTTCCCATTATTCGTGTTTGAGGAATTTATTTACAATAGAACGGTGGGACGAACAGAAAGCCTATACGCAGTTTACGGTAGAAACGGAGCCCGGGATTAAAGTATTGCTGACTAGTTATGGTGTTGAACATTCGTTTGTTCGTTTGCCGAAGGGGAAAGTCAGACTTTACGTTGGTAATGTTAGTGGCGAACAGGATATTGCCGAAATTCCTGAAATTAAAGCATTGGTTCGGGATGACATAGCGTTAATTGTGGCTGATCCGCGTGGCATTGGTCAGTCTGAGGCTTGCAGTTGCAATATGAAAGATTTCTTTTCACAATACGGCAGTGATTACCTTTATGCTGTCACGGCTGATATGTTTGATGAGAATTATTTAGGCCAGCGAGTTTTTGATATTCTGCACGTTATGGATCTATTGATTGAACAGGGTGCGACTGAAATTGAACTTATTGGTCGTGGGGTCGGGGCGGTTACCGCCGCTTTCGCTGGGCTGCTGCATGAATCAAAACCGGAGGTGAAACTAATCAATTACCTGCCGAGCTATCAGTTACTGGTTGAATCTCAACGTTATCTGTGGCCGCTGTCAGTTATGCCGCGCGGTATTCTTGAAAAGTTTGATCTACCGGATATTTATACCGCATTGGGAACACGGTTAGAAACACAATCGCCATGGAATGAATTGATGCAGTAAAATAAAATCGGCAAAAAAGTTGTGGACAGCGTTGAATAATGACAGTTTTTAGAGGATATTATAGATTGAATTATTTTTTGTGCAATAAACGATGTTTGATGGCTTTATATAAAAGCACAGGAAAGATGGTTGAAGTTGTCAAATTATTTTTAATAGAGTTCTTAATATCAGCAAATAAAATAATGAATTATATCTATGAGTGAAGCAATAAAACATGAATGTGGTATAGCCATGATCAGGCTGTTGAAACCGTTGGAATACTATCAGCAGAAATATGGCAGCCTGAGTTATGGCATCAGTAAACTGTGTCTGTTGATGGAAAAACAGCATAATCGTGGTCAGGATGGTGCCGGAATTGCCGGAGTTAAATTTGATATTGAACCGGGTAACCACTATATATCGCGTGAACGTTCAGTTAGCTCGACACCGATTAAGGATATTTTTGCACAGGTTGGACGTGAATATGAACAGTTTAAAACAGCGCATCCAGAAGCAGCAAAGGATGCCGCCGAAGTTAAAAATAATGTCCGTTTTTTCGGTGAGCTGTTGTTGGGGCATTTACGTTACGGAACTTTTGGCCGTAACAGTATTGAAGCCTGTCATCCTTTTCTCAGAGAAAATAACTGGATGACCCGTAGTTTGGTGGTTGCGGGTAATTTTAACCTGACCAATGTTGATGAGCTGTTTAATCATTTAGTCGAGCTTGGACAGCAACCCAAAGAGTATTCTGATTCTGTTACTATGCTGGAAAAAATCGGTCACTTTCTCGATGAGGAAAATACCCGGCTGTTCCGTAGTATGAGAACAAAAATTGCGGACCGGCGTGAAATTAGCGCGACTATTGCCCGGGAAATTGATATTCTGAAAATCCTTAAACATTCATGTCGAAAATGGGACGGCGGTTATGTTATTGGCGGCATTATCGGCCACGGGGATGCTTTTGTTATTCGCGATCCTGCCGGAATCAGACCCGCATTCTATTACCAGGATGATGAAGTGGTCGTGGTCACATCTGAACGCCCCCCGATTCAGACGGCGTTTAATGTGCCGATAGACTCGGTTAAAGAGCTCGGTCCCGGCAATGCTCTGATTATCAGGAAAAACGGTAAAGTTTCGGAAGAGCAGTATATCAAACCGCTTAAAAAGAAATCATGTTCATTTGAACGCATCTATTTTTCTCGCGGCTCCGATCGGGACATCTATCTTGAGCGTAAGAAATTGGGTGCTTTACTGGTTCCTGATGTATTGAAAGAGGTCGATTACGACTTGGAGAATACCGTATTTTCATATATTCCCAATACTGCGGAAACCTGTTATCTGGGGATGGTTGATGCTTTGGAGGATTATTGTGTTGAACAGCAACGTGAAAAAATATTACAACTCGGTAGCGATATTACGCCTGAAAAACTTGACCAAGTTTTGAAGTTCAGACCGCGTACTGAAAAAGTCGCGATTAAGGATGCCAAACTCAGAACTTTTATTTCAGATGATTCACAGCGTAACGAACTTGCGGCTCACGTTTATGATATTACCTATGGTGCTGTACGAGCCGGTGATAATCTGGTGGTAATTGATGATTCAATCGTCCGTGGTACCACTATGCGCGAAAGTATTTTGCGGATTCTTGACCGTACTAATCCGAAAAAAATCGTTGTCGTCTCCTCCGCACCGCAGATTCGCTATCCTGATTGTTACGGTATTGATATGGCGAGAATGGGTCGGTTTATTGCATTTGATGCTGCCATCGCGCTCCTGAAAGAAAATGGGCAGGAACAGCTTATCAAAGAGGTTTATCTGGCGGCAAAAGCACAAATAAAACTACCAGATACCAAGAAAAATAATGTTACAAAACAAATTTATGAACCGTTCACTTATGAACAGGTTTCAAATAAAATTATGGAATTACTGACTCCGGAGAGTATTCAGGCTGAAGTAAGTTTTATTTATCAGACCGTTGATAAACTGCATCTTGCCTGTCCTGAACATTCCGGCGATTGGTATTTTACCGGTGATTACCCGACGCCTGGCGGAGTCCGTGTCGTTAATCAATCTTTTATCAACTATTATGAAGGCAGTAATGCACGGGCCTACTAAATTATGAATTACCCTTAATTGGGGCTTAACTTTGGGAAATAATATGAGTAAATTATACGATTGGAAAAAACAACGGGAAAAACAGGCTTTTCTAGCACTTGAGAATGGAACAGTCTTGCGGGGATATTCTATTGGTGCTGAACTTGATCGTGAAGGTGAAGTGGTTTTTAATACCGGATTGAGCGGTTATCAGGAAATTATCAGTGACCCCTCTTATGCCGGACAGTTCGTAACTATGACCTATCCGGAAATCGGCAGCTACGGCATCAATGCTGGCGATATGGAGTCATGCCAGCTGTTTTTGAACGGTTTTATTGTTCATAACATTAACGAACCTAGTAACTGGCGTTCTGAACAATCATTATCGGATACTCTGAAGGCGGCCGGTATTCCCGGTATTGCTGGAGTTGAGACTCGGTTGCTGACTACTATGTTGCGTGACAGCGGTACGCTTAAAGGTTATATGCACTGTTCAGCAACTGAAATGAGTGAAGCTGAAGGTATTGCCAAAGCTCGGGAGTGGGATGGTCTTGACAATAAGGATTATGCTTCAAAGGTCAGTTGTAAGGAGACTTATCAATGGGATCCGGATGGTAAGTTGACTTTGACCTGGGGGATTGCCGATGAGTTACCAGAGATAGGATATAATATTGTTGCCTATGATTTCGGCATTAAATGGAATATTCTGCGTAGCTTGCGCTTGCAGGGATTTGATGTGACTGTCGTTCCGGCTCAAACTCCGGCAGCGGAAGTTCTGGCAATGAAACCTGATGGCGTCTTTTTCTCTAATGGTCCCGCTGATCCGGCGGCCGTCGACTATGCTGTAGAAGCGGCTAAAGAGTTAATCGGCAAAGTGCCGATAATGGGTATCTGTCTCGGTCATCAAATTCTTTCGATGGCTTGTGGGGCTGAACGTTACCGACTTAAATTTGGTCATCACGGTTGTAATCATCCGGTGAAAAATTTGGCGACTGGTGCGGTTGAGATTACCTCGCAGAATCATAATTTTGCGATTAGAGAAGATTCATTGCCTGATTGTCTTGAAGTGACCCATATTAATTTGAATGATAATACGACTGAAGGCATTAAACATAAGACTGAACCGATGTTTGCGGTCCAGTATCATCCTGAAGCCTCACCGGGACCGCATGATCCGGCATATCTGTTCGATCAATTCAAGGAACTTATAGCTAACTCATAATTCGTAATTCGTAATTCATAATTCATAATTCATAATTCATAATTCATAATTCATAATTCATATATACCAGTTGGGTATAACAACAACGGAGTTAATTTTGGAAAGTTTATTGGAAAATAAGATTATTTTAGGTATATTGGCGACGCTTTTTATGCTGTTTTTCGGCGGGTTTTGTGTTTTTATTCACGAACTTGGTCATTTTCTGGCAGCTAAATGGCGTGGCTTACATATTGTCGCATTTTCTCTCGGCTTTAAAAAAGCTTGGAGTAAAACCGTTAACGGCATTGATTATCGCATTGGCTGGCTCCCGTTTGGCGGCTATGTTGATTTACCCCAGATTGATACTACACAGGATAAGATAACGACTGAAGATGGTAAAGAATTGGAACAGGCTAAGCCGCTGGATCGAATGATTACCGCATTTGCCGGTCCGTTTTTCAATATTCTTTTTGGCTTGGCGCTCGGTTGTGTTATCTGGGTTTACGGAGTGCCGCAACGCACCCCGAAAATGCGGGCAATTGTGGTTGAGGCCATCGATAAAACCAGTCCTGAATTCAAGGCTGGACTCAGGGCAGGGGATAAGATAGTTAAAATTGACGGTAGCAGTTTTTACTGTACTTGGGAAGATTTTGTTCAGCAGATTATCTTTACAATAGGTGAAGTTGATCTGAAAGTTGATCGAAACGGCAAGGAATTTGATATTAGCTATGTTGCCAAGGAGAATCCTAATGCACCGGGAGCACTGAGACGGGAAAAAATTGCCTATCCATTCTTCCTTCCACGTATTCCAATAATTTTTTATCCTGATCCCGAGGGGCCGGCCCGGCAAGCTGGAGTGAGAAATGGTGATGTTTTAGTTTCAATGAATAGTGTGAAGATTTATAATTTTGCTTCATTTTATATGTTACTCAATAATTGTGACGGTAAACCGATTAAGATGACTGTATTACGCAAAGGAGAAAATATTACTTTGGATGTCACGCCAATTATTGATACAAGTATTCCTGAAAAAGACAGTAATATTTATCTGATTGGAGTTAGTTATAATCCTGTTTTGCCAATTACAGTTAGTGGAGTAAATCCTGGTTATCCAGCAGCGATGGCAGGATTGAAATCAGGCGATGTTATCGAAAAAATTGATGGTAAAAGTTTTGAAAATATTAAATTGTTCATTGAACAGCTTAATAAAGCTAAGAACAGCGGGAAACGCTTCCCGTTGACTATTAAACGTGGCGATAAAACACTGGAGATTGAACTGCAAGCAAAGAAAATCGAGTTTTATACCATTAAAACTCAGCTGTCGGCGATGGATTATCCAACGCCTATTCAACAGTTTGTCAGAGTTATTGACCTGAGCTATAAGTCTTTGCGCAGTATTGCATTCTGGGTGATGAATAAAACTGGAGTTTCTAAGTATGGCAGTACCATAAAACCGAGCAATCTCAGTGGTCCGATAGGTATGGGAAGAACCATTTATCTGTCAATCTATCGTGGTACTTTACGTCATGGGATCTTCTTTATCGTGCTGATTTCATTTGCTTTGGCTATTTTTAATCTGCTGCCACTGCCGGTATTGGATGGTGGGCATATCACGGTAGCTGGAATTGAGATGATTACTCGTCGCCCGTTGCATAAGAAGAGTATTGAATTTCTTAATATTATTTTTGTTGCATTGCTGGTCAGCCTGATGGTTTATGTCACATTTTATGATATTCTGCGTTTTATGGGGTTAAAAGAGGCCACAACGGAAAAGGCTGAAAACTGGGAGTTTTCAAATGTTGAGCAGACGCAGGAAACCACTGAAAAAGCTATAAAGCCAGCAGAAAAAGTAGAACCCCTGAAAAGTAAAAAGTAGGACTCTGACGGACACTGACAGACACGGACGGGGTATCCGTTTTTTACAATTAGGAGTAATTATGGCAAATAACCTAATTCCTAAACATGGTGGTTTCACTGAAAGACTCTATAATCACCGCCAGCAGTCAAGGAGTAATCACCGATGACTTACAAGCAACGGCGACAGATAACAGTTGGCAATATTTTGATTGGTGGCGGGGCACCGGTATCGATTCAATCAATGACCAATACCGATACTCGTGATGCAGATGCAACTTTACAGCAGATCGAAGAACTCTTCAGTGTCGGTTGTCAAATCATTCGCGTTGCTGTACCGGATATGATCGCAGTTGCCGTCCTACCGGAAATTATCGCCCAATCTCCGATACCGGTCCTGGCAGACATTCACTTCGATTACCGACTTGCGCTCGGTGCAATTGCGGCCGGTGTTCATGGTTTGCGACTCAATCCCGGCAATATTGGTGATCAAACTAAAATTGCCAAGGTGGCGGAGTGCGCTGGTGAAGCCGGCATTCCTATCCGGGTTGGCGCTAATTCCGGCAGTTTACCTCAAGATTTACTGGAATCTAAGCTGGCAAATGGGATGTCCCATGCTGATGCCCTGGCGGAGTCATTGGTTGAAAGCGTTTTGGAGCAGTGTAATATTCTGGAAAACTATGGGTTTAATGCCATAAAAGTATCCTTGAAAGCTTCTGATGTACCGGTAACCTTGCAGGCTTATCGTAAATTTGCCCAGTTAAGCGACTATCCACTGCATATTGGGATTACTGAAGCGGGAACATTAAAGCGCGGTACCATTAAATCAGCAGTGGGGATTGGTGCACTTTTGCTTGATGGGTTAGGGGATACGTTGCGTGTAAGCTTAACGGCAGCACCGATCGAAGAGGTCAAGCTGGCGAAAACCATTCTGGAGTGTGCTGGAATACGTCAGGCATATCCGGAAATTGTCTCATGTCCGACCTGTGGCAGAACCGAAATAGATTTAATCAGCTTGGCGGAAAAGGTCGAGGGTTTGGTTGAACAGTTGAAGACTGACGGTCATATTATCAACATGAAAAAAATCGCGGTTATGGGTTGTATTGTTAATGGTCCGGGAGAAGCGCAGGATGCCGATATTGGCATTGCCGGTGGCAAAGAAAACGTAATATTGTTCAGGCATGGCAAAAAAATCGGGGTTTACTCTGAAGCTGAAGCCTTTGAAGAGTTGGAAAGACTGCTTTTAGGCACTTGAAGTCTAACATGTACAAAACTTTCGACATAATTTGCTTTTTCTGCTTCCGTAGCGACGTAGTCGCGGAGTTTGAAGCAGTATAAGCCAGACGAACGTCTGTAGAATCTTGCTGATTTTTTACTGATTTTATTTGCGTTTTATGCTGTTGATACTATATTAACGTTTCTGATTTTGGTATTATAAGAATTATTTACAATTATTTTAAATAAAATGTTTTTTAGGAGACACTATCATGGCACATAAGAAAGGTCAGTCAAGCAGCAGGAACGGACGTGACAGTAATCCGAAAATGCTTGGAGTTAAAGCATACGGTGGCGAATTGGTTACAGCTGGAAGTATTATTATCCGTCAGCGTGGGACTAAATTCCATCCGGGAAAAAATGTAGGTTGCGGTAGAGATTTTACTCTGTTTGCTCTTAAAGACGGTACGGTTGAATTTAATAAAAGCAAACGTTGCGTCAATATCATTCCTGTATCGGCATAATAGTCGATTTGCAGGTGATTAAATAAAAAACCCGGTTTTGCCGGGTTTTTTTATATATAAATTAAATTTGTAGGAGCGAACAGCCGTTCGCCCGTACATGGATAAATAATCGTATGGGCGAACGGCTGTTCGCCCATACATAGGTAAATATGTTTGTAGATAAAGCAAAAATAATGGTTAAAGGTGGCGATGGCGGTGATGGCTGTTGCAGTTTTCGCCGGGAAAAATATGTTCCTAAAGGTGGACCTGACGGCGGTGACGGTGGCGGTGGTGGAGATGTTATTCTGCGTGCTGTTACTGGTGAACAGAGTTTGGTTACGTTGATTTATAATCGCCATTTTAAAGCTCCCCGTGGTCCGCATGGTAAAGGTAAAACCCTTCATGGCCGCCGAGCTGATAATATTTACCTGAATATTCCGATTGGAACAATTGTCACCAATGCTGACACTGGAGAATTTATTGTTGATATGGATGAGCAGGATATGGAATTTATTATTGCTCATGGCGGCAAGGGTGGAAAAGGTAATCCGCGTTTTGCTACCAGTACTAATCGGGCACCGATGGATTGCGAAGCTGGTTATTCGGGTGAAGAACTCAATGTCTTTCTGGAACTGAAAACTATTGCTGACATCGGTCTGGTTGGGTTTCCCAATGCCGGTAAGTCCACCCTGCTCCGAGCTCTGTCGCATGCCAGACCCAAGGTTGCTCCATATCCTTTCACTACGTTGCATCCTGTCGTCGGAGTTATCGACTTTCCTGATTTTACCCGGGTTTCTGTTGCGGATATTCCGGGCTTGATTGATGGCGCCCATGAAAATATTGGTCTCGGTCATGAATTCCTGCGGCATATCGAACGTACCAGTATTCTGGCTTATGTGCTTGATATGGCCGGTGTTGATGGCCGAACTCCATGGGAAGATTTTCATAACTTGCGCAATGAGCTGGAACTCTATATGAAAGGACTCTCTAAGCGTCCAGCCATAGTATTGGCTAATAAAATGGATCTACCCGAAAGTGCGGAAAATTTTGAACTGCTTGAGCATGAACTTGACGGCCAATGGGAACTTATTCCGATCAGCGCGGAGCATGGTGGTGATTTCGAAGAACTCAAACAATTATTAAAAGCAAGATTGGGCAGGTAACCATAGTAAAGTTGAAGTGAAAAGACCAACATTCATATTTTGTTAATGTGCGAAGTGCACTGCATTTCGACTCATAGGTTATTGTGCAACCCCATTCGGGGTTGTTAAATATGATGATATTTACCACGGGTTAAAACCCGTGGCTATTGCTGTATCGCCCGTTGGGCAAAAAAATATAACCCGGCAGGGGTTTACAATAATAGCCGTAGGTTTTAACCTACGGGGCAGGTTTATGAATAAAATTCAGAAAAAATTTAAAATTCCCCCGAAGAAATATCAGCCCAGAGGGCTTGAGGTTATCTATGAAGATCATGATATCCTGGTGGTGGATAAAATGAGCGGTCTACTGACTGTAAGCACTGATAATGAACGGGAAGCTACTGCCTACTACCTCTTAACTGACTATGTGCGCAAAGGTAATCATAAATCAAGAAACCGGATATTTATTGTTCACCGTCTGGATCGGGATACTTCCGGGGTTATCGTGTTTGCTAAAAATGAACCTGCCAAACGTTATCTGCAGGATGAGTGGCAGAATTTCACCAAAAAATATTATACCGTAGTACATGGCAGGTTACCGGAGCGGGAAGCTGTAATCACCTCATATCTGGCAGAAAATAGGATTCATAAAATGTACTCTGTTGATAATCCTAAACAAGGTAAGTTTGCCAAGACCGGTTATAAAGTCCTTAAGGAATCAGCGAAATACAGTCTGCTTGAAATAGAACTCTTTACCGGTAGAAAAAACCAGATTAGAGTTCATCTTGCCGATAAAGAGCACCCGGTTGTCGGCGATAAAATGTATGGAGTAAAGGAGTATGGTATCAAGCGACTTGCCCTGCATGCTGCTGAACTGACCATATCACACCCCTATACCAAAGAGCAGATGACTTTTGAGGCAAAGCTTCCTGATTATTTCTCATCTCTGGTTGTCTGAAGTAGATCAACCTTCAATTGAAAAAACGGTGATTTTTTACCGCCTGTCAAAACCCACGCAGTGAATCCAAAGAGCCTGCTGCTCAACTATTTTGCGACGAAGTCGCTTTGGAGTGTGGTGATTTTTCACCGCTTTTGACGGGCATGAGCAACTTACAGATTAACTATTATTTCTTTAACTTATCTATAGAATCTTTCAGCAGCATGGTTTTTTCAATACCTGAACCAAGGGCTGAAAATGGGATCAGTACGGCGGTATTGTTCGGCCCGGAAGCCAGCTTTTCATACATTTCAATCTGTTTAATCATGATAATTTCAGGGGTGAGGCTGGCAGAACGCACTCGGTTGGCCGCTGCATCAGCTTCAGCCTGAACCAGTTTGGCTTTACCTTTTTCTACGGCTAATTCTGCATCACGTCTGGCTTTAGCAACTTCAGCTTTGGCAATGGCGGCATTCTCAAGGTCTTTCAGTTCGGCATTCTTGATTCTTTTCCGCATAGCGGTTATTTCAATCGGGTAATCAAGATTTGTAATGAGAACATCGGCAGTTTCAACCGGATATTTTAATGTTTTCAGACGGGCAATGACTTTCTCTTTGACTGTATTACGGATCGCTTCGCGTTGTTCTCTTATACTGTCAGTTTTATAGGCTGAAATAGTAGTTCTGGTAATCGATGAGACAATATCATCCATGGCAATTTTGTAGAATTGATCAAGCGAGAGTTCAAAGCCGTCAATGTCGCCACGTCTGGTTCTAGTCGCCGGAACTTTTGCTTTAATGATATCAATGGTATTTTCATCGACCGCAAATGAGCCGATCCATTTTACTACGACATCCATATTGATGTCATCAGCACATAAAATTTTCAGGCTTTTGGAATATGATTTTAGTTTCGTATCGACAAAATAGACCTTGTCGCGTCCCCAGCCTTTATAGACTCCACTACGGATAATTGTTGATTCACCGCTGGGACTCAGGATAATAACGGTAGTGCCCGGAGGTACAACTTTACCACAACCTGCTCCACCGATAACTACTCCTAAACATAATACTGCTAAACATAAAACTTTCATCTTACCTACTCCTTATTTGGGGTTGTTTTAGGCACTTGACGCCTAACATGAACATAACCGGCTTTTGCCGGAACTTAAAAACAAAAAACTTTAGCCACGAATGCACGAATAAAAAATAAAAACGTTAGTCAACGGACTAAGCGAATTTAACGAATTTTAAAAGCAAGAAAAGATGTTTACCTTTGTGCTCCGCAAAAATCTAAACATCGGATATCATTAAAAAACTATAAAATGCCAAGCTTTTTTATTGTAATTTGCTTTTTCTGCTTCCGTAGCGACAATAGTCGCGGAGTTTGAAGCATTATACATCAGACGAACGTCTGTCTATTTTGCTTTTTTAAAAATATTTATGCCATCATTTATGGCTTTGGTATTTGCTTCAGTTGCTTTTTGCTGCAATTCTTCAGATTTTTCCGTTACGGCTTGTTTGTTTGATTGTTCAATCTCTTTTGTCGTCTGAGGTTTGAAGTCTTCAGGTAACGGTGCTTGCTGAATCTTTTCAACTTCACTTTCTGGTTTTACTCGGCTGTTATTCATAAACAGCGCAAAAACTAATAGGGTCACTATTGCGGTTGCAGTAATTATCGCACTGAATATCCTGGCGGTCTGTTTAACCCTAACTCTTTGCGCGAGAATCTTATCTGATATACTGGAGTCTTCAGGACTGTTTTCACTTTCAGCTGCAGCGTTCAGCGATTTGAGCAATGAAAGTTTAATTATTTGAACGATGATTATTCCAGTAATCCAGACTAGACAAATGACAATCAAATTCCACGTCAGGGCTGATGATATAGCTACAAACATATTTGCTCCTTTTTTTTATTCGTGCATCTAACGTTTTTTGTTTTTATTAGTTTCGGCAAAGCCGGTTTTGTTCATCACTTTTAAGTGATTCTATATTTTACTGAATTTATAACTCACAAACTATACTTATATATAAGAAATGCAAGGATAAATTGATTTTATTGTTGGGGAAATATTGATTTTACTTTGTGTAGTGAAATATGAATTTTTTCGGTACTTTACCATCTTTAAACACTATACCTTCACTGGCGAGCAGAGCATATTTTTTAGCAAGCACCTTTGCATCGGTACTGCCGGCAAAACCACCAATTGTTCTGCTGCTGGAAATAACCCGATGACAGGGAACTTTTGGCGCAAAGGGATTTACTTTTAAAGCTTGGCCGACCGCTTGACATGAACCACAGTTAATATACTGAGCAAGTAACTTATAAGTGGTTACCTGCCCACAGGGAATTTTAATGGTTGCATTGTATACTATGTTTTGAAACTCGGTCATATCTAGCGACTGATCGAACCCTTATCCGCGATTCCGACCAATTTACTGGTAGAAAGTCTGATAAGTAGTTCTGGATTGTCAATTATTGCACTGTTCCACGCTGTGCGGTTGGCAATTGGAATATCCTGAAAGTCAAAGGCGATTTCCTGCAGTTGCTTGGCTTTGTTTTCCTGATTAGCAACTTGATTGTGATCGGCTGAACCCAGCAGAAAAAGTGACATCATGGCGATGCTTGAGAATAGTAAAGTTCTTGCCAGATTAGTTTTCATTTTTCCGCCTCCATATTAATCGTTAATCAGTGCCCTGCAAGTCGGCATTCAGCTCCTGTTTGCCTTTCAGAACAACATGTTCATTCATTTTTTCAAGTTCTTCAGTCCAGCGGGTTGCATTCCAAATTTCAACGCCTATCTCTGTGCCGACAACAATAACTTCGCTGCCAGACTGAATTTCGGCATACTGCCGGTAGGCTGGCGGCAGGGTTATTCTGCCCTGCCTGGATATATTTTCAGATTTGCTCAGTGCTCCGAAACGCCGCATTGAACGTCTTAACAGCAGGCTTGATGCTGCCTGGGCTGCCGCAGCGGTTTCTGATTGACGCATCTCCAGATAGGTCTCTTCCGGATAAACAGCTATCGCTCCTTCCGGTAGGCAGTGGATGACAATCTCTCCTTCGCATTCAGCCGTAAAATCGGCAATTACTCGCGGACTGAATTTTATTCGTCCGTTGGCATCAACTAAACTGTGATCCTGTCCGCAAAATGGCAGCATATTATAATCCTTTCTGTTCCATAATAATTCATTATAACCCATTATGTGCCAATTTCAACCGTTTTATTCCAAAAAATGCACATTTTTTTACTTTTTACTAAATTCGGAGATCCCGGGATCAAAGATTTACGGCTCTGTGATTTGGTAGTGTGGTGCTTTTTCAGAAAAATCATAGAGTTTTACATAAATAGTGTTTGAAATTGTTTTGCATTGTTGTATCTTGATAAAACAGTCTTAAACATTAACAATAGTTGAGTTGATAGATGGTAATACCTGAAAAATCACGGAATATGATTCGTTTGCTGCGAGAAAGAATTCTTGCCGGCAGCTATTCCAGCGGGCAGCGTTTGCCCTCTATCAGAATGTTAATGGCTGAATTTTCGCTCTCCAATGGTTCGGTCAAAAAAGGTATTGATTATCTGGCAGAACAGGGGTTGGTTGAAACCATTCATGGTTCCGGTACTTTTATCAAACGTCATAGTTCGTGCTCTGGGCACTCTGATGGCGATTCAACAAAGAGTATAGCGGTATTTGGTTCGGTTAATCCTTCTAATGAACAGGGGATTTATGCTTCGGTGTTGATGGGTATGATGCGGGCGGCTGATGCCAATGGGTGTCAGTTGCAATTAAATCCATTGCCGCTTAGTGATCTGACCTCTGATTATATCGCCAAACAGAGTGGTGGCACAGATGGTATACTGTTTTTGCATGAAGTTGATGCTGTTCTATCCGCTCTGCCGCTTAATTTGCCGTCAGTTGGAGTTTGTGTTCACCTGCCGGTAGGTAACAGTATGTCGTTTGTCAATCTTGATCCGTGGAGTAGTGCCCAGCAGAGTATGGAATATTTCAAGCAGCACGATATTGAACGCATTGAAATTATCGCTCCGCAACATCCCGCCTATTGTCACCGGGCAACGGTATTTGCTGAAGCTTGGCGTAACGTTGGTGGTTTGGTCTCTGAACATTATTATGATGGTGGTGATAGCGATGAAGAATTTGAGTTTATTGAAGGCATAGGTTATCTATTTGCAACCTGTTCGACGATGCAACATTATTTAGAGCGTTTTAAACGTCGTAATGGGGCTTTGCCCGATAATATAATCCTTGGCATGGATGGTAAGAATTTTATGTATCCGAATTATTATTCTATGCCAGCGATTATGTTGGACTGGGAACAGGTCGGCGAAGTCGCATTTGATGAGTGCCTGCGTCGGATTAATAATCCTGGCAACAGTCCAAGAAGAATCTATCTTTCAGGATATTTGAGAATTGAAAATTGATGATTGGGGCTGATGCTGGTGCTTGATGGTAGATGCTTGATGGTAGATGCTTGATGGTAGCACTAGGTAGATGCTGCTCAGGCACAAAAACTATAAGTTTTGCCATAAGTCCCATAGGTTCTAGGTAGGTTCTATAGGATATAAACATAACCGAGGCAAAATGCCTCACAATAAAAAAGGTACGATGATGAAAAGAATGGCAGCAGTGATTATGGGGAATGGTGAAGTGAAAGCGATTGAACAGGAGATGCCTGAATTGCTGGATAATGAAGTAATGATTAAAGTTCACGCTTCACTTATCAGTCCCGGAACTGAAATGGGTGGTGTTAAGGCACTACGTGAAACCCCGGATGAAGATAAAGATAGAAAACTGGATCCTTTCGGTTATGCTAATGCCGGAGAAATTATTGAAGTTAAAGGTGATTGTAAAGAACTGAAAGTTGGTATGCGGGTGGCGGCAATGGGTGGCGGTAAAGCTTCACATGCCAATTATGCAAATGTTCCGGTGAATTTAGTTGTGCCAATTCCGGACAGTGTTACCTGTGAACAGGCTACCTATGCCTGTCTGGCTGCTACCGCGTTGCAGGGCGTCAGACGTACTATCCCGCAGTTAGGGGAATATGGCGCGGTACTC
This sequence comes from Victivallaceae bacterium, assembly GCA_021647315.1. Lineage (GTDB taxonomy): Bacteria > Verrucomicrobiota > Lentisphaeria > Victivallales > Victivallaceae > JAKIUY01. Next base: position 42,607 of record JAKIUY010000004.1, on the reverse strand, counting down.
GGTGCTGGTATTGTTGGCAACCTGGCTGGACAGTTTTATCAGCTCAGCGGTGCTAATGTTATTCTCTGGGAAGGAATGGATAATCGGATTGAGATGGCTAAACAGTGTGGTTTGAAAGATTTTGCCAATTTTAAGACTCAGGATACGGTTGAAGTAACTAAAGAATTTGCAGCGCCTTATGGTCTGGATTTCGGTATGATGGCTTTTGGCGGTAATGCGACTGAAACATTTGCGTCATTGAAAGATTGTATGAAAGTATCTGCTGATGGCCATGAAATGGGGCGGGTAATCCTGATTGGTGGCTGCAAGGTTGAAATCGGTGGCGGAGCTTACAGTGGAAATCTGGATATTCTGGCCTCCTCAAGAACCGGGGCAGGGTATCATGATCCGGAATACGAAGTGGGCAAAGATTATCCGGCAGCGTTCGTTCAGTTCACGACTCAACGTAATCTCAAGGAGATCATTAGATTGCTCGACGCAGGTCGTTTGCTGGTCGATCCAATGACGACTCATCGGATGGCTTTGGCAGATGTCGGCAAGGCCGCTGATCTGTTGGTCGACCATCCAGATGCGGCTATGGGTATAATTTTGCAGATGTCTCATTAGGCTTAGGACTCACCAAGTTATTTTTGAGTGAGTCCTTAGTCTTTACTTGGTGCGGCGGTCGGTTGTCAGACCGGCAGAATATCTCGATTTAATAGGGAATTGTATTTAGGGCACCTCTGGCGTATCAGTGGCTAGATAACGTTTTATTAGCGTCGCCGGTGCTCCGAATGCCGGTCTCATCGAGACACTGGCGCTACTTAGTTCCGGCGTAGCCGGTTATATTCAAAATATCGCATAAAAATAAAGGAATAGAAAAATGAGTTTTAAACTTGGATTGGTTGGATTGTGTACTTCTCACCCGGATACTTGGGTGCCGATTATCAGAGAAATGAGCAAAGAGGGCTTGGTTGATATTGAAATTGTTGCCGCATGGGATTCAGGCGAGACGCGTGAGGCGGGATTTGCCGCTGAATTCTGCAAGAATCATAATATTCCGCATGTTGTTGAAAATCTGACCGATATGGTTGATATGGTGGATGGTGTGATCGTTCATACTACTAACTGGGACAAACATATTGAACAGGCAGTGCCATTTGTCGAGGCCGATAAAGCTGTCTTGATTGATAAACCGATTGTCGGCAATATGAAGGATGCTAATACCTTCCTTGATTGGATGAAGCAGGGTAAACGGGTTACCGGTGGTTCAAGCCTGCGTTTTTGTCAGGAAGTTAAAGAGTTGCTAGTTTTGCCAGTAGACGAGCGTGGAACTGTTCATACTGCCTATACTGCAATTGGTGTAGACGATATGAATTACGGTATTCATGGTTATGCGATTGTTTCAGGACTGATGGGCCCGGGTATTCATTCAGTTCAGTATCTAGGCAGTTCAAGTCAGAAACAGTTGATGTTGGAATGGAATGATGGACGCATTGTTTTGATGACAGTCGGTAAAAATTTCTGGTTGCCGTTTAATGTTACCGCCGTTACTGATAAAAATGCCTACCAGATAAGTGTCGATAACTCAAAAATATACCGTAGTTTGTTGGAAGCACAATTACCATATTTGACTGGTATGACAGATGAATTACCGTTAAGTGCTGACGAAATTCTGGAACCTGAACTGGCTGCTATTGCTGCCCGTCAGTCCTGGATTAATGATGGTCAAAAAGTCTTTTTAACTGATCTGCGTCAGGATGATCCGGGGTATGATGGTGACCAGTTTGCCCGCGAATATCGTCGCACCAGGCTTGGATAAAAAGCAGGTTGGTTGCTCCCGCACAGACACATTTTGATGGTGGAGGAGCACCGCCGTCCTCATGCTTTTTGGATAAATGTAGCCTCTGCTACAAGGATTTCTGCAATTGTCTATAGTAGGTTTCTGAACATGTCAAGCATTGAGCTTTGTTTCATTTTTTCATATTCTCCACCATCAAGCCAATGACCGTAGCAGAGCGTGCAGGTATCTATATGAATATACTTTTACCGGATCAATAACTGGGATCATTTTACCTGCACCGCCGCATTTGGGGCAGGAACTGGTTGCAGCATCATGACCGCGATGCATTAAGGATTTATAAAAAACTTTTATGCCTTGACCAGCAGTTCGTTGCCGGTGCAAAACTCCCCAGCCTGTTTTGAACGCACCCTTTGCAGTGCAATTGTTATGTTTTTCGCGCGGATTCAGGCTCTGTAAATATTGTTTTTCTCTAAACAGGATGTATTGTAATGGTGACTAATTGATTTGTCTTTATGGATTGTCAACACTAAGCGGATGAGGTTTTGATATGGATGAATATTTTATTGTGATTTATGAATGGATCAGGCTGTTTTTTCATGTCGGCTTGTACCCATATTTAGGCACGTTGATCCAAAGTTTTGTGCTGGCGGTGATCTGGGCTGCCAGCGGTTTTCTGGCAGCGACTATCGCTGAAATGAAAGGGCACAGTGTAATGTTGCACTTTGCCGGTGGACTTTTATTACCGTATGCTTATCCGATTACCATTATTTTTGTTTTGGATGAAAAATTTGGTGAAAATGCGTTAGAGAGCGGGTTTGACCGTTCAGCGGCGCGTCTGGATGTTGCCAGTTATGAAATTACAGAAAAAATAAAACAGAATCGGATTAATAAAAAGCTTGATAAACTCGGAGTGGATGCTGACAGCGAAGCAGGTAAGGAGATATTTGCTCAGGAAGAACAGTTATTTGAAAAGCATCATAATACAGGAACAGTCGATCCTGAACCTTTGGCAGTGGTGTCGGAAGAGACTTCTGTTGAGCCAGAGCCAGAGCTTTCAGATGGTGAAACAGCACCGGTAAAAATGGATAAAGATTATTTTGATTCAATTGCGGTTAATCAGATCGGCGAACGTGAAGGTCCGTTTGATCTGGAACTGAAGAGTGGGAATAAAGTGGTTGCTGAAATAATTGTCGGCACGTTGGATGACGTGGTTATTTTTGAGATGACAGACCATAATGGCAGAACTAAACGGATCAGAATAAAATATGAAAATATTGCTTCGTTTGACAAACGCCCGGTATAAACAGGTTGCGCTATGAAATATAACGGAATTATTCAGAAAAAAACTGCACTACTTGCTGATTATTTAACTAGGTTACGCAGTGAATTGAATGACGTGACATTTGCCAGATTCAACAGTAACTGGGCAATGCAGCGCATGACAGAGCGTAGCCTTCAGGTGATGATTGAAATAATAATTGATATAGCAGAAAGAGTTATTGCAATTGAAAATGCCGGTCCGGCAGAGACAGCAGGAAGGGCGATTGAAAAACTAGTCGAACTGAAAGTTATTACTAAACCAGATCCTTATGTAGATATGGTAAGATTCAGAAATCTTATCGTTCATCGTTATGAAGCAATCGAGCCGGAATTGCTTTATACTATTGCTACAGCTAAATTGAGTGATTTTGATAGTTTTATGCAGGAGCTTGATAAGTGTGATTGATATAAAATATTTTGATCCAGACAAACTTGCGGCAGCTATGGAAAATGATTGTCCAGAAGTTTTATTTGTACTGTTGCATGGGTCAACAGCTGAATCCGGGCTTGTTAAGCCTGGTAGTGATATTGATATTGCAGTCTATCTTGATCGACCGATTGATCTTGATTTGTATAGCAGAATAGCAAGTGTAGTATCACGTGCAACAGATGATATTGCTGAACCGGACATCGGAATTCTAAATAAAGAAGACCCTGTTTATCGGTTTGAGGCTCTAACCGGACGTCTGCTGTTTACGCGTGACGATGAGTTATATCACAGTTTTTTTTCACTGACTTGCAGAGAATATGAATCGCAGTTGGTGGATTATGAAATACAACGTAAGTACCGTTTGGAATATAACAGAAGTGCTTGAGATGAAAAAATCCCGCAGATGCGGAACCTAAAAATAAATAAAATAAAGAGAATAGATAAAAATAATTATGTTTAAACCAATAAGTAATCAGCCGAAATTTCCGGAAATGGAGCACGAGGTGCTCGAATTCTGGAAGCAGCATAAAACTTTCAAAAAATCACTGGAAAACCGTAAAGGCGAAGAAGAGTTTGTTTTTTACGACGGACCGCCGTTCGCTACCGGTCTGCCCCATTATGGACACCTGTTAGCTGGGACGATTAAAGATGTGGTGCCACGTTACCAGACCATGCGCGGCAAATATGTTGAACGCACCTTCGGCTGGGACTGTCATGGTCTGCCCGTTGAAAATGAGATGGAAAAAGAACTCAACCTAACCAGTAAAAAAGATATTGAAACCTACGGTATTGATAAATTTAATGAGTCATGTCGCGGTATTGTGTTGCGTTATACTGCCGAATGGGAAGATGTTGTAACTCGGATGGGACGGTGGGTTGATTTTGATAATGGTTACCGGACAATGGATCTTGATTATATGGAATCCATCTGGTGGGTATTTAAACAGCTCTGGGATAAAAACCTTATCTATGAGGGGTATAAGATTCTGCCATATTGCCCACGCTGTGCTACTCCATTGTCTAACTTTGAAGCCAATCAGGGCTATGCTGATGTAATGGATCCGGCGATTACCATTAAATTCGCCTGCAAAGATGAAGCTAACTGTTATCTTCTGGCCTGGACTACAACACCATGGACATTAACCTCCAACCTTGCGCTGGCGGTCGGACCAGGGATTGACTACATAAAAATCAAAGATGGGGATAACTATTATATTCTTGCCGAATCAAGGTTAAGTGAATATTACCGTGACGAACAGCCGGAAATTATTGAAAAAATGAAAGGTTCAGCTCTGGTTGGCATCAACTATGAACCGCTCTTCCCATATTTTGCGGATCTGGCGGAACAGGGCGCGTTTAAAGTGCTTGAAGCTGATTATGTCAGTACTGAAGATGGTACCGGGATTGTTCATAACGCTCCGGGATTTGGTGAAGAGGACAGTGTTGTCTGTAAAGCCAACGGCATACCTGAAGTCTGTCCGGTTGACGAACAGTGTTGCTTTAATAGTGAAGTATTTGATTACACTGGACGTTATGTTAAAGATTGTGATAAGGATATTATCCGCCGCCTGAAAGAAGAGGGCAAACTGGTACATCGTGGTCAGATTAAACATAGTTATCCGCACTGCTGGCGGGATGACGCACCATTGATCTATCGCGCGATTCCCTCATGGTTTGTTAATATTGCTGAAATTAAACAGAAAATGCTTGATGCAAACAGTAAAATTAACTGGACGCCTGAACATATTAAAACCGGCCGTTTCGGTAAATGGCTTGCGAATGCCCGCGACTGGTCTATCAGCCGTAATCGTTACTGGGGCTCTCCATTGCCTATCTGGCGTAATGACGAAGGTGAGGTTATCTGTATTGGTTCGGTGGCTGAACTTGAAGAGCTTACCGGTGAAAAAATTGATGATATCCATAAACATTTTATGGATAAACTGGAAATTCCTTCGCCGACTGGTAAATCTCCGCTTAAACGGGTGACTGAAGTGTTGGACTGCTGGTTTGAGAGCGGTTCAATGCCTTATGCCCAGAATCACTATCCGTTTGAGAATAAAGAACATTTTGAAGCCAACTTCCCAGCCAGTTTTATTGCTGAAGGTCTCGATCAAACCCGCGGCTGGTTCTATACCTTGGTCGTTTTAGGCGCGGCACTGTTTGATAAACCGCCATTTGCCAATGTCGTGGTAAACGGTCTGATTCTGGCTGAAGATGGTCAGAAAATGTCTAAACGTAAGAAAAATTATCCTGACCCGAAAGAGGTGGTCGAAAAATATGGCGCAGATGCGTTGCGATTGTTTATGCTCGGTTCGCAGGTGGTGCGGGGCGAAGATCTTAAGTTTACTGAAGATGGTATCATGGATGTCCTGCGTGGCGTCATGTTGCCGATCTGGAATGCCTATAGTTTCTTTGTTACCTACGCCAATGTTGATAATTGGGAACCGGATTCGGGTATTGCGTCAGGACCTGAAAATCCCGCAAATCCGCTTGATCGCTGGATTTTGAGTTCATTGTCACAAATGACCGAGGAGATCGGCAGTGAAATGGATAATTATAATTTGCAGAAAGCGGCTAATCGATTCAAGAAATTTGTTGAAGACCTGACTAACTGGTATATTCGCCGTAGCCGGAGACGTTTCTGGAAGAGCAGTAACGACAATGACAAACAGGATGCCTATCAGACGCTGCATTATGTTTTGCTGACTTTTGCCAAAACAGCGGCACCGTTTATCCCGTTCACTACGGAAGCGATTTATCGCAATTTGCGCACCGCTGAAATGCCTGAATCAGTTCATCTCTGTGACTTCCCACAACCTGAAACTACACGACGTGATGTTTATCTGGAAAAGCAGATGGAAAACACCATGATTGCCGTAACCTTGGGACGTTTCCTGCGGACGCAACACTCATTGAAAGTTCGTCAGCCGTTAGCTAAGGCAATTATTGTGGTTCATGATAAGGAAATCGCAAAAATGCTGAGTGAAACTTCAGATATTATTGCTGAAGAACTCAATGTTAAACAGATTGTTTTCGGTGAGGACGAAGAAGAGTTGGTTACCCGCAAAGCGAAAGCCAATTTCAAAGTACTCGGTCGCAAACTCGGTAAAGATATGAAAGAGGGCGCTGCTCTGATTGCTCAGCTTGATGCTGCGGCAATTGCCACGGTGCTTGATGGTGGCAAGGTCGCTATCACTTTTGCCTCCGGTACTGTTATGGATATTACCTCTGATGATCTGCTGATCGAACGTGAAGAGAAAGCCGGTATGACGGTAGCGACTGAAAGCGGTATTACCTTGGCGCTGGATACAGTCCTTGATGATGCATTAACGCAGGAAGGCATGGCGCGTGAATTTGTCAGCAAGGTGCAGAATCTGCGTAAAGATACCGGGTTTGAGGTTTCAGACCGGATAAATGTTACCTACCAGGCAACACCTATAGCTCAAGCTGCGATTGAAAAATTCAGTGAATATATAAGCAATGAAATTCTGGCATTAAACCTCGAATTAGCTGAAACTGAAAATGGCCTGGAAGTTGACCTGAACGGTGAACAATGTAAGGTGACAATTGTCAAAGCGTAATCTAATTACGAATTAAAAATTACGAATGAAGAGCCCCGGTCGGGGCTTTTTTTTTGATGTAGCATAACCGTTCCGGTTGTGTCCTAGAACTCTTTGCATAAACAGAAAGAACTGTCTAATTGATCGCTATTTTTTGCCCTGCGAAGCGTGGATGTTTGGTAGCCACGGTGCGTGAGCCCGTGGTATTTCATTCAAAAAAGTAATTAAGCCCCGTTAGGTGGCGACATAAAAAAGGATGTCCAAATTGGAGCTGAGTACGGAGCTTTGGTCATGATGTCGCTTAACCATCCACGCTTGAGATTAGAACTACATAGAGCTGGAAACAAGTATTGCCAGCGTTTCGATGAATCCGGTATTTGACAAACCAGCGATACTCTCAATATCATTATTTGACGCTATGTTGCCTTCTCTAGTTGTAACTGAAAATATCGTGGTAAGGTTTATAAAGACGTACGTAAAAATGGCATACTATCACAAAAGTCGTACGTAAAAATAAAATATCATCATAAAAGTCATATGGTAAAATGTGTAATCATATTATTTATGTTATTTTGTATTTCAACTCCCAAATAGCATAAAATAAGAATATTTCGTTTATTTCTTCATTCGCAAAATAAACTTCTCAGTTATGCGCTGCAGTAGTTTTTGCATAGAACAGCCCAGACAAATAATTCCTATAAGGAACAGTAAGCCAATAGTTGTGCATGCCACAATCTGGGTACTTGGCTTTACAAACCACGGAAGTTGTTCTCCTCAAGGATCAGCCCACCGAGCAGAACTGAGAGCTCCAGCATTCTCTCCGGGAGGATCGTATTTTAAGTAAAGGTAAAATCTGTATAACCCGTTTCTTAACTCTTTATCTTTAGCAAGTATATTATTATCATCGATAGTCCCGTCGATATTAACGATGATTCCATGTTTTGCGAATCCGTCAACGATCCATTTCTCTTGACTTTTGTTACAGTTGTTTTTTCACCATTCTTTTCACTTCAATGGTGCGTCTTCAATGTCAGTTTTCACTTTTTTTTAGGGGTGAGTATTTTGGTTAATTTTCTGCATATTTCTATACTTTCTCCATCACCATACCATATTTCAAAATATTCGGCTCCGGTACGGTTATAGTTTGTTACAGTCTGTTCCATTGAGCCTTGACGTTGGCGTGATTTTGGATATCTCCACCCTGCAACATTTTGAAAGCCATTATGCAGTTGATCTTTATATTTAAGAATTGTCTGGTAGCTGAATATTTTCATATTGTCGTGTTTACCGTTAAGTTGATCGCTCTGAATGGTAAAGCGTTGCGGATACTGCTTTATACCGTATTCAATCATATCTTCTACATCGTCACCCATGCCGGTTATCGGCATAGCAAGTTCGACACATAACTGCTGTTCAGGGAACAGTGTCGCAAAACGGTCAAGTGATGTTCGCCACGCCTGGGCAATTTTATGCTGATAATCTGCATGCTGCTGCCACTGTTTAATATCTGCTTTTGAGCGTGGCAGGTGCAGTTCAGGGCTCATGAAATTGGCGACTGTCATACTGACGGCTATCAGTTGTTTGTCGCTGGCGTAATGTTGCGCAAGTTCACCCACAGCTTGGAAGAAATAGGTTTGATATTTTTTATTCCATGGCAATGGAATATTTACCTCTTCACCATAATTCGGTCTGAATTTATTGGAAACTTTGGTCGATAATTTGGCGGCTCCGTTCTGATAAACAAATTTCGGAGTATGAATGCCGGGAACTAAACTTAGTTTATAGGTTTTGCCAGCGTCACGGATGGCTTGAATTAAACGGTCTAGACGATCAAAATTATATTTATTGTTCTGTGGCTCAAAATCGTTCCATCTTATTGCCAGGTAGACGCCGGTAACATAGGGGTTTTGCTTTAAGTTTTGTTTGAAGCGTTTGAAATAACGTTCAAAATAGGCATTGTCTTTTGATAAACCACGCCCAGTTCCTCCCATCCAGTATATACCATGCATTAAACGTTGCTGTTCAATTTTATGTGGAATTGATGCTATTGGCTTGGTTTCAGAGTTTTTTTTTACCGTGGCTTTATCCGCTGTTACGTTTGGGGTAACAGCAGTCGAGCCAGCTTTGATATGTTTATCCAGGAATGTTTTAATCAGTGCATGTCTGGTTTTATCGCTGAATTGTCTGCCGCCATGGCTGGCACCCTTAATAATATAGAGTTCAGAATCAAGGCCGGCGGCCTGATAACGTTTGTGTAGATATTCACTCTGATCTTTGGGGACAACACGGTCTTGGTCCCCCTGGAGAATTAATACCGGCGGATCGTCCTTGCTCAGGTAGGTGATAGGACTGGCTGAATTGAGAAAGTCAGTGTCTTGTTTGTATTTATACATGAACCGTTTACTGGTTTTTGAAAATCTGACCAGAGCACTTGGACCAAAAAGATCAACGACGGCCTGAACCCGTGATGATTGGTCGAGATTACCGCCAACGGTTCCTTCAAGCTCTTTGACGTCGCCGGAAAGGCCGAGTAACAGGGCCAGATGTCCACCGGCAGAACCACCACCCACGCCGATTTTTGTTGCGTCATAACCATATTTTTCGGCATGAGCTCTTAACCAACGGATGGCGGCTTTACATTCATTAATTTGAGCAGGGTGTGATTGTAGACCGAGTAGACGGTAATCAATACTTGCTGCCGCATAACCGTCAGCCGTCAGTCGAATAATTGTCGGGTTGATTCTTGATTTTGAACCGTTTTTCCAGCCACCGCCATGGATCCAGACCAATAATTTAGGTTTAGTGGTCTGGTTTTCCGGTAGGTAAAGATCAAGCCGTAAAGAGTGACCGTCAAAATTGGCATATTCGAGATTCCGTAAAACTTTTACTCCAGCCGGCACTCGCATAGTTCTAGCTGAAATATCTTTCCCGAATCCCAATAGCGTAACAATAGTAAGCATTGCAATAACCTGTTTCAACATCTGACTGCTCCTTGATTGAGTTTTGATAGAGTCGTGCGAAATGTACAGTTTCCTGTTGTAGTTCACAGTTAGCGTGTCTTTTGAACGTATTGTTTGCACGCTAAAGCTGTGAACTCCGACAAAAACGTATAATAAGCAGCATTTCGTATGAGCCTGTAAGTTTTTTAATTAGTTATACATTTAACGGCAGTCAGGTAAAAAAATTGCCTTCAATTTTTAATTTGAAGGCAATTCTTGTTAACAGCGAACATTATAGCGCAAAGTTTTTTCTCTGTGAATCTCTGTGTCTGCTCTGTGGTTCTTGTAATAGTTTTCCAAGTACCAAGCCCCCAGTACCAAGTACCAAGTACCAAGTACCAAGGCCCTAACTCCTAACTCCTAACTCCTAACTCCTAACTCCCTACATATACATTGCTTTTTCAGCGAAAAGGCGTTGTCCGCTTTTCTGACTACTTTCTACAATAATTATTTGGGGTTTCGGTTCGCCGGTTTCAGCCATGCGTTTCAAGAGCCGTTCGCGCATAACTTTTTTTACTTTTATAAAACTCTGATTATTTATCAGGTTATCCAGCTGCCATGGATCGGCCTGGTTGTCATAGAGATATTCTTCGGTGAACTCCCAGTCTTTGCTGACATCATTGCCCGCGACGGTGCGTTTGACACTGTAGGTCCAGCGGTGGGTGCGGACTACTCTGCCGATGAATGGATTATCGCAGAATTCAATCAGCACCTCTTCAGGCCAGTTTTCTTTTGCGGTCTGGTCACGATTAATCAATGGTAGAATTGAACGTCCCTGCATAGTTTCAGGCACTGATATATTGCAGGCATCAAGCAGGGTAGGGGGAACATCGACCAAGCTGATCATTTCATTCAACCGTCCACCCTGATCAAAGCCCGGGCCGCTGAAGGCCAGTGGAATACGGGTTGATGAATCGTGACAGCTACGTTTGTATTCTCTGTTTCTGGTTTTGAAATGGCAACCATGATCGGAGGTGAAAACAATAATAGTATTATCGAGCAGGTCAAGGCTGCGCAGGGTATCGCGAATCCGCCCGAGGCATTCATCAAGACGTTTTACCATACCGTAATAACCGGGCAGGTGGCGTGGGGCGGTACCATCAATAGTTTGCAGATCCGGCGGAGTCCAGCAGTTTTTAGCATATTTTTCTTCATAGCCTTCAGGTGCAGGGAAATCATCACTGGTATTCTGGAAATGAGGCTCCAGCCATGAGGTCATTAGAAAAAATGGTTTATCCCGGTTTTTATCAATAAATTTTATTGCCGCATCAGCATAACTGTCGGCGCGATAACCTGGCATATCGACTCGATTACCGTCATTATCATAGAGATGACTGGCGTAGGCATCAGAGAAGCTTTCAACTGCATTACCACCGAGCCAGTAGTCATAACCGGTGCGACATTCCGTCGGTACCGGATTTTCTTTAGCCAGATGCCATTTGCCGATGTAACCGGTGTGGTAGCCGGCATCTTGGAAATAGTGACCGAGGGTAGGGGTGCCGAGCGGCAGTCCTACACCATTGTTATAGCTACCGTAGTGTGAGGCATAATTGCCGGTTTGCAGTGAAAGTCTGGCAGGAACGCAGACCGGTTGGCAGGTAAAACCGTTATAACAGTGCGTGCCGGTTATTGCCATGCGGTCGAAGTTATCAGTTATTCCCATCGGGTTGCCATGAACACCGGTGGTATCGGCACGTTGCTGGTCGGTGAAAAAAATAATTACATTTGGTTGTTGTTTTGACATAATAGTCTCCTTGTTTGTTATAAAACAATATAGTAGTGCTCGTTTGTAGTTCCCACTTTAGTGGGTGTTTTCAGCATCTTTAGATGCGTTACTCGCAGATTCCTGCGAGTTTGTTCGCTAAAGTTCACAAAGACACCGCCTAAAGGCGGAACTACAAACAAAATAACAACTAATTATATAATTAAACACATATTTTATACTTTTTAAATAGCAAAAAGGTAATATTCGTTGTATATATATAATATTATGATTAATATTGAAGCAAAAAAACAGGAATTAATATTACAATTGGCAGAATTGCTGACTGTTTATGATAAATTTCAGGTCTACTTTGCTGAACCGAGTGAACAGATTTCGTTAGGTAGCAATGTCAGTCGATGTGACCGATTGGCGGTGCCGTTGTCGGGGTGTCATCGCATGGAAATTTTCACCGGTGGAAAAATTACTACAATTTGTCCAGGCCCTGGTGACGTAACTTTTATGCCGAAGGGAATCTGGAATCATCCAGATTGGATATTGCCAGTTAAAACGGCGACATTCGGGTTTGAAGAAGATGAAATATGGATAAGTTTGGTAGAATGTTATGGTAATAGTGATAAACAGGCAGTTAGAATTGTGGTGCCGGGACTTTGTACTGATGGCGATGCACTGTTTAAACTGTTTAAACCCTGTTTTGTCGAACATCAAGATGCCCGTAGTGGAATTATGATAAAATTATTAATGTACTACATTCTTGATACGATACGCAGTCCGGTTGGTAGTTCGCCCCGTGGCAAAGCTTATCATACCTGGGGGATGATGACAGGTTACCTTGAAGAGTATTATGACGCAAATATCAGTCGTGAAGATGTTGCAGCCATATTTAAGTTGGCACCGAATTATGTTTCATTTTTATTTAAACAGCAGAGCGGAATCGGTTTCACTGAATATCTGAATAAACTTCGGCTCAATAAAGCCTGTTTTTTATTGAAGAGTTATAATCAGACATTGGATGAAGTGGCATTGGCTGTCGGGTTTAGTTCCGCCGCCTATTTCTGTCGCCTGTTCAAAAAATATAATGGTATAACGCCGACCGAATATCGCAATCGCGGTGATAAGCCGTTGTAGCTAATGTTTATATTTTTTAAACCTAAATAGGAAATTATTATGCTGCGCTTCAGCTGTCACTGCGTTTGGGAAGCAGTTTACCCCGGGAACGCTGAGACCCAGCTCGGCACAAACAAAATATTCTTTAAATACCCCTTCCCAATAAATGCTTAAATCGAATCGCTCTTACTTAGCATATTTGATTTAATCGCATCGCTACGCCTAAAATAAAAAATTAAGTCATTCATTACCAACAAAGTTACCGTGAATATCCCCTAAATTAAGCCTGAATTAAAAATGTATGAGCTTGGCGATATGCGCCCGGGATCATTGACCAGACAAATCAGAAGCTGGGGTAAGGAATACTGGCAAATAAGTTATACTCACCGAGGCAGAGGACGTACCGGCTATGTGAGCGATAAAAATTACGAGAAAATAAAAATAGAAATTGAAAATCACAGGAAGTTTAAGGATTTGTGTAAAAAAATGATTGATTTGTCTATTGAATATGCTAAATTAACTGATAAGATAAGGAGAATGATTCTTGATGCTCAAGAACTCGGTACTCTCAAGTAAATTAGAGATAAGAGATTGATAACGTATTTGCAATAAACATATTACCCCCACGAGAATTGATGCTATGTGTCTGAATACTTAATTTAGTACTGTTTTGTATAAAACTGTAGCCTGTTTGCGGTAAATTTTAAATGTAATCCTGAATTTCTGTGAAGATAGAAGCATGTAAGCTGGATTCTGTAAAAATAGCTTACGTATGTATTAGATATGAGGTGTTTTTATGAAGTTTTTTTTAATATTGTTCTTTTTGTGTATTTCTCAATTTATCGTTGATATTGAGGCTGCAACTTCGGATAACAAGGCAAGGCTTGCTCCGAAAAATGGGGGGTATTTTGGCTTGAATCTTGACTGGGCAAATGATACTCCCAATAAAATTTACAAGCGATGGGGTTTCAGTCCCCGAGTTTATATTCGTTTTTTTGCTTTTCCTATGGATGAAGAGGATGTTAAAACGCTTAAGCGGACAGCTAAGTTGGTGAAAAAGCATAAGGCGTATCTGCTTGTTACTCTCGAACCTTGGGATGGATTAGCTTCAATAACTGAGGGAGAAGCTGACAGGCACGCAGAAATCTTTAAAAAAGCTGGAGTTCGTATTTTTGTTCGTTTCGCACATGAAATGAATGGTTCCTGGTATCCTTGGAGCCAACAGCCGACTGAATATAAGCGAGCATTTAAAATGATGGCGGATGCTCTGCACAGGGTGGCTAAAAGCAAGGCTGCAATGATTTGGGCACCAAACTATGGTGGCGGTTATCCGTTTGTAGGTGGTCAGTACGGGATAAAGCCAGGTGATCCTGATTTTGGCGTTCTTGATACTAATTCAGACGGGAAGGTTGATGCTTACGATGACCCTTACGGCCCATATTATCCGGGGGACGATGCTGTTGACTGGGTGGCTATGACTTTATACCACTGGGGAAGCAGTTATCCATGGGGTGAGAATGAGATCCCCGAGGATGGAAAATTTGCTGCCCAGCTTACAGGAACCTATAATGGTTTAAATGGTGATGACTCCATGATTCCTGATTTTTATCATATTTATGCGGTCGACAATGAGAAGCCGATGGCAATTCCGGAGACAGCTGCACTTTTTGTTCCTTCAATCGGGACCGCAGACTTAGAGGACCAAATTAAGAAAAATTGGTTGAATCAGGTTTTTTCAGAGGAAAGTCGCACGCAGTTTCCAATGATTAAAATGATTAACTGGTTTGAATGGAAAAAATCGGAATCAGAGCTTGGTGGAACAGTGGTTGACTGGAGGATAAGCAATAAATTTGATATACTGGAGAGTTTTATTGCTGTTTTAAAAGAGGCCGATTTAGGAGTTGAACTGAAAGACTAACTAGATGGTGCTCGAAAAGATTTTTGAATTTTCCGCATCGCGGAAATTAAAGGCTTTTCTCCGCTCCGTATATATTAATTTCAAAGAATTTTCTTAGAAATTGAGGCATTAAAAATATACTTCTTACTCGTTTTTAGATAGTTATTGATAAAATAACATAAGAAGTATATTTCTAAACTAAAAAAGTTCTAAAAAACAAGCCGCAAAATTTTAATTTTGAGGTACAGACGATGTTTGAAAAGGTTTCGGTATTCCGAAAACCTTTTCGAGCAGCGTCTAACTAGTGCTGCTCGGCGTAAGTATGTGACCCCTGTTAATAATGCACTAACAAAAAGCTCAAGGGACTTTCGCCCTCCATTGTTAAGCTGGATTTTGATGCTGGAGGGCGAGACTCCGTCGAGCCGAAAAGGGGGTCACGGACTTACGCCTGATGACACTAGTACCGTGTCCCATAAGTTCTGCTATTGAAATTGGCAATTTATCTTATACCGCAACTCAAATGGAGAATTCTTATACACAAGTGCATTCTTTTAGCTAGTTTACTGCGCCTATTTAAGCTCAACTGCGCAGCTCTTTAATAGCTTTTAGATCGCAAAACGGTATTAGTTGCAATAGATGGAGTGCACCTTTTTACCCGCAAAGGCGAACATAAAAACTCCACCAAAAAAACAATCAATGGGGAAAAATACAGTTGCTGCTATGCTCTTGAGGCTAAAATTGTAACAGAAGAGGGAATGGGACTTTCCCTGGCAACGGTATTCATTGAAACTGAAGAAGAATATAACAAAGAGGACTGTGAACTCAATGCTTTTTATCGTCTTGCTGAAATCCTGAAAGAACGCCTTCCGAGGCTGTCGTTGTACATATTGCTTGACAGCCTTTATGCAAATCAAAATGTACTGCGCATATCCTCCGTCACAACCGAAAAAAAATGAAAGCGCACATGCGCCAGTGATTACTCGACCCTAGGTTTTTAATACATACACAAAAAATACTGAACAACATTTTTATAAAGTCTGATTATTTGTTGCTGTATATTATTATTTTTACTTGACTTTAGTGAAAAGTATTGTTATAATAAAGGCGATGTTACTTTTGGGAGATTGTTGTGTTAATATATTATATTAACTTAACAGTAAAAATAAGATATTTAATTGACACCTATTATGTGTTTATATAGTATTGACTTGCTAAACCCAGCGGTTTCAGCTTTAGATGGCGGCAACTTTTGACAAATAGTTTTATCGTTATTTTGAAAGAGTGTGACTGTTGAATAAAGTGGTCAGTTTTGCGTTATAGAGGTGATTTCAAAAGTCCAACGCGAGCATGATTTTTTATCATTTTGGGCGAGTAGATTTTGATTTTTTAGCGATTGAGCATACCGGTAGGTATGTAAATGAGCTCAAAATCAAAAGATGCCGTTCAAAATTAAAAATCTGCCGTGGAGACTTTTGAAATTGCCTCTATAATAAACTAATTACAATAATGACAAGTGTTGTGGCAGGTAAAAAGCTTAACCTGTCAGGGTAAAATAAGGTCGTTTGATTATTGGTGGTTAATTATATTTCATCGATATTCATTTCGGTCTTTAATATTATAGAGTTATCTGAATTTATACCCATTATGGGTAGGTTTTAATTAGTTTAACTGGCAAATTAAGCTAAATTATACATAATAAAAGTTTAAAATTCAAACTAAACGAGTATATGTTAAATAAAAAGAAAACCCGCATTTTTATAGGTTTAATGGTGATTGTAGTGCTTTTTTTTGCCATTGCGCCTAAATTGTATTTGTTTAACTCTGCGGATGGGGTTGTTAATGGTAGAATATTAACCTTACACAGTCCTATTGAGGGTAAACTGCAATTTGCAAAAGCAACTGAATATGGAACCTTTTTTAAAAAAGGTGAAGTGATTGGAGCGATAACCAATGACAGAATTAATAATAGTTTTCTCTATGAATTGCGGACCGAAACGAAAACGTTGCAAGCCAGAATTGACAGTATAAGGAAAAGAATTAGATCTTTCTCTGAATTAAGTGCTTCTCTTAAAAAGAAGACAGCTGACCATCAAAAATTCTCACAGCAACGTTTTTCTTTACAAATTGACCAGGAGAAACAGCGATTAGCAGCGGAATTAGCTGAAAATATACGGGCTAAAGCTGAATATGAATCTTCACGTTTTCTAATTAAGAAAAAGGCTATAGGCGATCGTGAATTGGAAAGGCATGAAGCCAATCTTGTGGAATCCAGTGCCCGTTTAACTCAGATCAAGGGGCGTTTGGCAGAACTTGATAATTCACTGGCTGCGATAAAAACTGGTATTTTTCTCGAAGAAGGTAATCAAGATTCGCCATATTCTAAACAGCGGTGGGATCAATTGGTGATTGAAATATCATTGGCTGAAACTGTATACAACGAGTCGGTTAATCGCCTGCAAGGAATTGAACAGCAAATTGTAGAAGAGCAGCAGCGAATTAAACGGATGAGGAAGTATCTCATAATAGCTCCGTTTGACTGCTTAGTGTGGCGTATGCCGTCGAGCAGTGGCAGTACCATGGTAATTGACTCTGAAACAATAATTTTGCTGGAGCTTAAGAGCGTATTTCTGGACATCACGGTTTCTGAATCTGAGTTTGATAATATTATTCCTGGGACAAAGGTCTCTTTTCAATTGAAAGGTGAGGTGAAAACGCACTATGGGGTGGTTTTTACAACGCGGGGGTCTGGTATTGTTCAGGGGGATGTCAATTTAGCGGCATCACTCAAGAAAGATCCTAAAAAAGAGTTTAGAATTTGGGTGAAAGCCGATTCGGGAGATGTTATTATGAGTGATAATGCATTTTCTCAGGTTGGACGAAGAGTAACTGTTAAATTCCCACGCAAGTGGAGCCATTGGAACTTTTTAAGTAGGTTTATTCGTGTCTTTTAGTCTTTTTTCTCTTAGTCCGATGTTATTTATTATTGCGTTCTGGTTGTTAGTCAAACCATTTTTAGATAAAGAACACAATGCGCATCGTGCTATTGTTGCAGTATTTGCGGTAGTTATTGGTATTCGTTATCTTTTATGGAGATATTTTTATACCGTTACCCCGGGTGAAAAAAATTTTGACATAGGGTATTTCTGGGTATTATTTGTGTTCAGTGTCGAGGTTCTGGCTTTTGTTGAGGTCGTCATTTTCCTGTTAATCATGAGTAGAACAAATGAACGTCACAAAGAAGCTGATCATTATCAAAAAGATCTTTTCAGATTTCCATCTGTTGATGTTTTTATTCCAACTTATAACGAAGAAATCGATGTTCTGGAAAAAACTATTATTGGTGCTAAAAATATTGATTATCCTAATTTTAAGGTCTGGGTTCTCGATGATACAAGACGCCAGTGGCTGAAAGAACATTGTGCTGAAAAGGGGGTGGGGTATTTAACCCGTCCGGATAACAGACATGCCAAAGCAGGCAATATGAATAGTGCTTTAAAGCATACTTCCGGTGAGCTCTTTGCTATTTTTGATGCTGATTTTATTCCCGCAAAAAATTTTCTGATGAGAACTATTGGTTTCTTTATTCACAATGATGATATTGGCATAGTCCAGACACCGCAGCATTTTTTCAATAAAGATCCTATTCAATCCAATCTTTACCTGAGTAAAGTCTGGCCGGATGAACAGCGGCTGTTTTTTGATGCCATGGCGCCATGCCGGGACAGTTGGAATGCGGCATTTTGCTGTGGTTCATGTTCGATTATTCGTAGGGAAGCGATTGAAAAAGCAGGTGGTATACCGACATCATCAATTACAGAAGACTTGCTGACAACCCTGACTTTGTTGACTTTTAACTATCGCACGATATATCTCAATGAAAAGCTTAGTCAGGGAATGTCTTCGGAGTCTGTTGAAGGTTTTTTTGTGCAACGGGCAAGGTGGTGTCAAGGCGGTATTCAATGTTTCTTTGTCAAGGAAGGTCCACTGCGCGCCAAAGGACTGTCACCGTTACAGCGCCTGCTGTTTGCTCCTTACGGTTGGTTAGTGCAGCCGATTACCCGTTTTATGCTGCTGATGACTCCTATTGTCTATTTATGGACCGGACTGTCGCCAATGTACTTTATTCATATCGGAGATATTCTGTTCTATCAGCTGCCAATGCTGCTGCTGTTTGTTTTGGCAATACGCTGGTTAGCGTCTAATAGATATATCCCGCTGATTTCTACGGCAGTTGGAGTTTTCAGTATGTTTAGGATGTTACCGGTAGTTGTTGCCAGTATTATTAAGCCATTTGGTGTGCCGTTTAAGGTAACCCCGAAGGGCTCGGGTTCAGATACCGGAACTGACTATTATATTCTATACATAGTTTTAACCCTTATCTTTCTGACACTGGCAGGCATAATGATTAATCTGGTGCCGGAGTATCAGATATTAACTACCAAACAGTTCTTTCCCTATGCAATAGGTTGGGCTACTTTCAATATTTTGTTACTTGGGATATGCGCTTTAATCTGTATTGACGCGCCACGCAAACGGCTTGAAGAGCGATTCCCAATTGAAGAAGAAATTGATTTTCGAGGTCATAAGGTGGTGATTGAGGATCTTTCGCTTGGCGGCTGTAAAATCAGACACGGTGCCGGTGAACGCATCGTTCAGCGTGGTGATATAGCTGATATTCATATTCCAGATATTTCAGGTTTGCTGTCTATGGAAATAATAAATTCTAATAAAGCGGCGTTTATGGTGAAATTTATTAACACTTCTTCCGAGCAGAGAGATGAAATTATTGCCAAGCTGTTCACGGGTAAATATAATAATCAGGTAGCTGGTGTACAGCACATATATAGTGTAATTTCCCAATTGTTTCTACGCGCTTTCGGTAAAGAGATGGAATGATTATGACCGTTGCTTGAAGTAATTTTCTGACTATTGAGGCAATTGCAAATACCTTTATTACTTGCTCACATAGAGATTCCTAGTGTTACTCGGCATAAGTTTGTGACCTCCTTAGATCATAATGCACTGACAAAAAGCTCAAGGGACTTTCGCCCTCCATTGTTGAACTGGATTTTGATACTGGAGGGCGAGACTCCGTCGAGCTAGAAAGGGGGGGCACGAACTTACGCCGGACGACACTAGTGTCAGCGCAGGGGCCCTGTTTATTCGACGTTCGCTGTTGAAAGTTCGCTGTTCGACGTTCCGGCATAGCCGGCTTTGTTCAACATGTAAAATTATGGGTACCGCTGAACCAGCACAATACACAAAAAAATACTGAACAACATTTTTATAAAGTCTGATTCTTTGTTGTTGGTATATTATTATTTTTACTTGACTTTAGTGAAAAGTATTGTTATAATAAAGACGAGATTATTTTTTGGAGATTGTTGTGTAAAAATATTATATTAACAGAGGTGATTTCAAAAGTCCAGCGTGAGCATGATTTTTAGCGTTTTTGGCGAGTCGATTCTAGCTCTTGT
Source organism: Victivallaceae bacterium (assembly GCA_021647315.1). Lineage (GTDB taxonomy): Bacteria > Verrucomicrobiota > Lentisphaeria > Victivallales > Victivallaceae > JAKIUY01. Next base: position 22,311 of record JAKIUY010000004.1, on the reverse strand, counting down.
GCGATTGCCTTTCACTACGCTTAGGCTCAGCCTGCGCAAAGTGAGTCCCGCACCTAAATACTATGCATTAAATAAATCATGGTTAACTATCCATTTAGGTGCTGGATGAATGAGCTCAAAATCAAAATCTGCCGTTCAAAAGTTAAAATCTGCCGTGGCGACTTTTGCAATTGCCTCTAGAGAGCAATAATATTGATTAAAAAGAGAGAAATTCGATTGTGACGAGTTCTGCAAAGAATGTTTCAGTTTTAAATAATAAGAATAAAAGTATTTTAAAATACTTTATTTTAATGTTTTGTGTGATCAATATAATTTTTATCATTATTGTTTTAGTATTATATAATATTGAATTGAGTGATGTTGAAAATAATTTGATGTTTAAAGATCGTGCGGTGATCGAACTTGAGAAGCAAAGTATTCAAAGAAAACTTTCAGGCATATTCTCGGATTTGAGTTTTTTGGTTGGACTTTATAGAGAGCGTTTTTGTTGTAATCATAAGCATCAAAGTAATGAATACCTGATTTTTTGTAGAACAAAGGCGATATATGATCAGGTGCGCTTTATTGATAAAAATGGCATGGAAACAAATAGAGTCAACTATAATAACGGTAACCCATATATTGTGGCTGAACAAAAGCTTCAATCAAAAAGCCAACGCTATTATTTTAAAGATACCATTCGCCTTGAGTTTGGTCAGATGTTTGTTTCACCGCTGGACTTAAATATTGAAAAAGGTAAGGTCGAACTTCCTTTAAAGCCCATGATACGTGTGGGGACACCGGTAACAGATCCTGACGGGAATAAAAGTGGTATAGTCATCTTAAATTATTTGGCGGCAGATATTATAACCAGTATTACTGAAATAGCTGAGTTATCAAATGGTGAAGCCATGCTGGTTAATTCAGATGGTTATTGGTTATACTGTTCGGAAAAGGGCAATGAATGGGGTTTTATGTTCAGCGACAGAAAAAAACGTAAGTTTTCCATGCAGTTTACTGATGAATGGGCGCAGATTTCCATAAAAAATGCGACTCAATTCAGAAATTCCCGCGGTATTTTTACTTCGACTACGGTCTCACCTTTTGCTGATAAAATTATTTCCAGCAATGGTTCAGCAATTACTGGCGGGGCAAGTAGTAAAAGTTTTGGCAGTCAAAGCTACTACTGGAAATTAATATCTTTCATCCCTGATAAAGTGATCAAAGCGCAAATGAGTAGATTTTCGCTTTTTAATCTATTATGGCTTACAGCAGTTTTTATAGTCATTGCTGGCGTTATTTTATGGCTCCTTGCTCAATCAGTAGTAAATAAAAAGCTATATTTATTTGGTCTGCGCCATATGGCCAACTTTGATGAACTTACTGCTATTCCAAACCGTAAACTGTTTCTTGACCGCTTGACTCAAGCGATGAAATTATCCGTGAGAAATCGACTGATGCTGGCGGTATTATTTATTGATTTAGATGGATTTAAACAGATAAATGATCTACTTGGTCATGATGCAGGTGATGTAGTCTTGCGGGAAACGGCTAAAAGAATTAGTAGCACATTGCGTAAATCCGATACGGTTGCAAGATTTGGCGGTGATGAATTTACGGTAATATTACAAAATGTAGAGACGCTTGAAAATGCCCAAATAACGGCCCAAAAAATATTGAAATCTTTACAGAAACCATATTTGCTGAATGGTAGAGAGAAAAGTGTAGGTGCCAGTATTGGTATTGCACTTTTTTTGGATAAGAATGACAGCGAAGATATTTTACTGAAAAAAGCTGATGAAGCCATGTACTTAGCCAAGCAATCAGGTAAGAATATTATAAAAACTCATGATGATATAATTTTTAACGGTTGATATGTCGCAGAATTAATAAAAATGTTTTGACAAATGATTGAATAGCGGTTATGTTAATTTTTATGGAGAGGGAATTTGTAAATAGGTATGTTGTAAACTCGTTTAGGTTGAATTTTAAACTTTTATTCTGTACATTTGAGCTTAATTTACCCGATAAACTAACTGAAAACTACCCATAATGGGTATAAACAGTCTGTAAGACGTTTTCAGTATTTATTGATTAATTTTATAAAAACTGGATAGACGCATGATTTGATGCTTATAAATGGAGGAAAAATGAAAAAAACTGATCAGTCCAGCCAGCAACAGTTAAAAGAAATAGATATTTTAAAGGCTGAAATTGTTGAATTAAAAGCATCAGTTGCCAGGTGGTCAGCAGTAAAACTACAACCCGACAATAAACAACTTATCGCCAATCAGAAACCTCTGCCACAGACAAAAGGATTTGCTGAAATCCTGTTGGAAACCGCTAATGTCATCATTGTTACATTAGATACCGATGCCAATATTATGCTGTTTAACGGCTTTGCGGAAAAACTATCCGGTTATACAAAGCAGGAAGTGTTCGGGAAAAACTGGTTTGAGCTGTTCATTCCCAAACGTAACGGCTTTGTCATTCCAGAAGTTTTTCAGGATGTCCTCAGCAAAATGTCGGAAGTATCTTCCTATGAAAATCATATTTTATGCCGGGATGGCTCAGAGCGCTTGATCAGTTGGCAGAATAGTGTGTTGAAAAACGAACACGGAGCCATATCAGGCGTCCTTAGTATCGGCACCGATGTCACCGAGCGCAGGCAGACCGAAGCGGCAATCAAAGAGAGTGAGAAAAAAGCTAGCAGCATTGTGGAGTCTACCCCCATGGGGATACATATCTATTCCCTTGAAGTAGACGGCAAGCTAATTTTTACTGGTGCGAACCCTGCTGCAGATCACCTGCTTGGAGTCGATAACAGTCAATTCATTGGGAAAAATATAGAAGAAGCCTTTCCCGGATTAGTCAACACTGAAATACCGGAAATATACCGGGAAGTGGCATCTCAAGGGAGAAAATGGCAATCCGAACAGGTGACTTATGAGAGCGGAGCCATTAGCGGGGCGTTTGAGGTTTATGCGTTTCAGACTTTGCCCGGCAAGATGGTTGCCATGTTCCAGGATATATCTGAGCGTAAGCGTCTGGAAGCAAAATTAGAAAAATACCGCGAAACCCTGGAAGAAAAGGTTAAAGTAAGAACCAGCGAACTGGAAGACAAAAACAGAGAACTCGATAAGACCTTAAAAGTATTCGTTGGCAGAGAGCTGATGATAAAAACTTTACAGGAGAAAATTAATGTTTTAGGCTAGTGTCGCTCGGCGTAAGTTCATGCCCCCTCGTTCATGATGGACTAACAAAAAAGCTCAAGGGACTTTCGCCCTCCATCGTTGCGCTGTATTTTGATGCTGGAAGGCGAGACTCCGTCGAGCCGAAAATGGGGGTATAGTTATTTAAGTCGCGCGACATAAGTTTGTGATCCCCAGATCATAATGCACAGACAAAAAGCTCAAGGGACTTTCGCCCTCCATTGTTGAACTGTATTTTGATACTGGAGGGCGAGACTCCGTCGAGCCGAAAATGGGGGTATAGTTATTTAAGTCGCGCGACACTAAACTGGAATGAAATTGGAGTATTATATGAAAAAAATATCATTTAAAAGCATAAAATCCCGGCTTAGTTTCTGGTTTTTTATCATAGCACTGTCCCCCCTGTTGATTGGCTTTTTGATAACCTATAACCTGCAGAAACGTTCAATTGAACGGAAAACTTTTGCTAAACTTGTGGCAATTCGTGATTTAAAAGTTGAGCAGGTAAACAATTGGCTGGCTGAACGAATTAGTGATTTGCAGACGATGGCAGGCGATTCTAAGATCAGAGGACTTGAAAATATCTTTGAAAAATCATCAAAGACGCCTGAAGATCTAAAAAAAATTGAGCTTGCCAGAAAGCTTTTAAACAGATATTCAAAGACTGATATAGTTTATGATGAAATAGGTTTTATTGATGCCAAAACCGGCTTAGCTGAACTTTCAGATAACATAGAGTTTGAAAGAATTAACAAATCTCATGACCTAGCTTTTTCCGTGCCGTTTAAAACCGGCAAAACCTATATAAAAGATATCTATTATTCAAAAGAGCTGGGACGCCACGCAATGACGATTTCAATTCCGGTATATTGTTCAACCCATAATACTCATATTATCGGCATCTTGGTTGCCCGGATAAATCTTGAAAAATCGCTTTATCAGTTATTGGCAAACAGAACTGGCCTCGGAGAAACTGGAGAGACGCTGATTGTAGATGACAGCGCGATGGCGTTAAATGAGTTGCGAAATTACGCGAATGCTCCGCTGAAACTTAGAATAATGGCAATCCCGGCGCGAGCTGCGGCTGCGGGTAAAACCGGGATTATTAAGACTGAAGATTATCGGGGTGAAGAGGTTTTGGCAGCATATACATCGCTTCCTCTAACGGGCTGGGGATTTGTCTGCAAACAGGATATGTATGAATTGAATGCACCGATTCGTGACTTGGTTCAAAATATTGTTATCCTGTTTATTGCTTCTGTTATCATGGTTGTATTGGTTCTATTATGGGTTATTAACCGGATTTCAAAACCTATTATCAATATAGATATTGCAACCCGGAAGATCAAATGCGGTGATTACTCCGTCAGAGCGGAGGTTAACTCCAGCGATGAACTGGCATCTTTGGCTGGATCTATCAATGAAATGACCGCGTCAATTGAAACTCGTATCAATACCCAGCAAGGCGTGGCGGCCATTTCTGACATCATGATAAATCAAATGTCAATGCAGGGGTTTGGCACTGAGTTGCTTAAGCAGTTGATGTCCATTACCCAAGCGAATATGGGTACTTTTTATATCCTGAATGAAGTTACAGCACAATATGAACATTTTGTCTCTATAGGCGCCAATGAAAAGTTACTTAAACCTTTTGATGCGGAATATCCGGCAGGGGAAGTTGGTAATGCACTGTCGAATAAAAATATTTACTACCTGCGTGATATTCCGGAAAACACAATTTTCAGCTATAAGACTACTGCCGGCGACGCAATACCTAAAGAAATAATTACGGTGCCTATATTAGTTGAAAACAGCGTTGTGGCAATTATTTCGCTGGTTAATATGCATAAATTCCGTGATGAATGTTATGATATTATTAAACAATCCTGGGCAGGAATAAATACCTCTTACGCCAATTTGCTGGCCGGTGAACGCACCCGAATTCTTGCTGAACAACTGACACTGACTAATCAGCGATTAGATGCTCAATCTCAAGAATTGCAACGCAGGTCCGAGGAATTGCATGAACAGAATCTTGAATTGGAAATACAACGGAAAGAGATTGAGAACGCCAATCGTTTAAAAAGTGAATTTCTGTCGAATATGAGTCATGAGTTGCGTACTCCGTTGAATTCTATTATGGCTCTGTCGCGCGTATTGATGATGCAGACAAAAGATAAACTTAATGCTGAAGAAAATAATTACCTGGAAATCGTTGAACGAAATGGTAAGGAGTTACTCCGGCTGATTAACGATATCCTTGATCTTGCCAAAATTGAATCTGGTAAAGTAGCGCTTTCGCCAACTTATATTTCTCCTGGTTTAATGCTGGGTGTCATCAAAGAAAATCTGGAGCCGCTGGCAAATGAAAAGGGAGTAGCAATTAACCTGCAAGTTGCTGAAGATATGCCTGATGTTAAAACGGATGCCATAAAACTGCATCAGGTATTGTCGAATATCATCGGCAATGCGGTTAAATTCACTGAAACAGGTGCGGTAAATCTCACATTGAAAAGAGATTCAGTAAATATTTATTTTGAAGTTGAAGATACAGGAATTGGTATTAATACGGATGATATACCCTATATATTTGATGAATTCAGGCAGGTGGATGGCTCCTCATCGCGAAAATATGAGGGAACTGGACTTGGACTTGCCATTGCTTATAAAATAATAAAAATGCTAGGGGGTGATATTGATGTAAAAAGTACCTTGCATAAGGGCTCGCTGTTTACGATAACGCTACCAATCAAGTGGCCGGATAAAATTGTTGACCCTGAGTGTACCGAAATTGAAGCTGTGCTGCCGCAACTTTCAGCTAAAACCGTTCTGGTGGTTGATGATAATCCGGCGATGATAAAAGAAATTTCGAAACATCTGGCACAGGCAGGTTATAACCCGATTGGTACGACATCAGGGTTGAAAGCACTTGAGTTGGCGGAACAATATCAACCATTTGCGATAACTCTTGATGTAATTATGCCGGATGTCGATGGGTGGGAAGTGTTACAGAAAATTAAAAATAACCCAAAAACCAAACATATCCCGGTTATTGTAGTTTCTATTGTCTCTGAAAGCGCAACCGGGTTCGCACTGGGCGCAGTCGGTTATATTCATAAACCGCTTGACAGTAAATTGCTTATTGCCGAGATCAGAAAACTGCATGAAAACCCCCGCACGGTGATGATTGTTGATGATGATAAGCTGGATAGGGAAAATATGGGCGAGATCCTGAAAGCGGAAAATATAGTATCTGTTCTGGCTGAAAGTGGCAGTAAATGTCTGCGCTTGCTTGACAAACAACTGCCGGATGTGCTGGTGCTGGATCTGCTTATGCCGGGTATGGACGGGTTTCAGGTGCTTGATAATATCAGAAAAAAACCTTCAACCCGGGAGCTGCCGACGATTATTGTAACGGCAAAAGACCTGACAGTAAAAGATAAATTGAAGTTAAGTGGTAACGTTTCTTCGATTATCGCCAAAAGTGATGCGACACCACGTCTGTTGGCGGATGAAATAAAACGTGTTTTAGCCGAGCTGGAGACTTTGGATGCAAAAGAGCAACCACCCGTTAATGTAACGGCAACACCGCGGAAAAAGAAAAAAATATCGGCGGCAAATCTACCCAAGGTGTTGGTTATTGAAGATAATCCCGACAATATGACCTCTGTAAGAGCTATTCTTAAAGATAATTTCAGCATATTTGAGGTTGAAGATGGCGAGGCGGGGCTGAAGCAGGCAATTGATATTTTACCTGATATTATTCTGCTCGATATGTCGTTACCTAAAATGGATGGGATAGAGGTCGTGAAAGTACTCAAAAGCAGCGCGGCGACTGCACATATCCCGGTTATTGCAGTAACTGCCCGCACCATGAAGGATGATAAAGAAATTTTCCTTAGAGCAGGTTGCGATGACTTTGTTGCTAAACCAGTTGATCCGGAAATGCTGCTGTTGAAGCTGGATGAATGGTTATGCGGAGAGTAATCGTTTAAGCTAGTGTCATTCGGCGTAAGTTTATAGACCACCATAGTATGCAAGTTTTGCCAAAACTGGCATTAAGAGTGTTTGTTGCACGTTAATATTTTAACCTAATAGGAAATTACTTCGTCTGTCACTACGTTCGGGTAGGTATTTTCTAGTAGTTTGCCGTTGCGCCTGGCACGTGACTACGAACGTGTCTTAGAAGTCGCAGGCTACTTTTAAAGTTCCGGCAAAGCTGGTTATATTCAGCAATAATTACGCATAATTCGCGAGTTAATCGTCATTTGGCTCTTTTGGCCTGGCGAGCGCAGCGACACCTGAAATAAAAGAGCCATACTGGTGGTACAGCTATTTATGCCGAGCGACACTGGTTTTCAGTGCCTGCTTAAATTTTTAGATCGCAAAATACTATTGCTGAAGCTGAGAGAATGATGTATGCGGCCAAACATGAGAAGCAATATGCACCACGAATATTGGAGTCTGAAGAGATGAAAAAATTATTAGTGATAGATGATCAACAGGATAACCTGATTTCAACTGACGCATTGTTTAAAGCCTTTATGCCTGAATGTACGGTTATAACCGCCCAGTCAGGTGCAGCAGGGATCAGTACAGCGCAGGCAGAGTTGCCGGATACGATTCTGCTGGATATTATCATGCCTGAAATTGATGGTTATGAGGTTTGCGCTAAGTTGAAGCATGATAATAGGACTAAGCATATTCCTATAATAATGCTGACGGCGATAAAAACTGATATTGAGAGTCGCGTGAGGGGGCTTAAACTCGGTGCTGATGCTTTTCTTGCAAAACCCATTGATCCGATTGAACTGTCTGCGCAGGTGAACGCTATGCTGCGGATAAAAACAGCAGAAGATAAATTACGTGCGGAAAAAGCTAATCTTGAGAAACTTGTTAGCATAAGAACGGCAAAATTAAAGGAAAGCGAAAAAAAATATCGTCTGTTAGTTGATAATCAGACAGACTTAACTGTAAAAGTAGACCTTGAGGGACGTTTTCTTTTTGTCAGCCCCTCTTATTGTAAAATATTCGGAAAAACCGAAAAAGAACTGCTCAATAATAAATTTATGCCTTTAATTTATGAAGAAGATCAGGAACATACCATGAAAAGTATGGAGGCATTATATCAGCCACCTTATACATGTCACGTAGAACAAAGAGTAAAAACAATGAATGGTTTGAGATGGTTTGGGTGGACTGATACTGCGATTTTAAATGATCAAGGCGAAGTTGTTGAAATTATCGGTTTGGGCAGAGACATCACCGAGCGCAAGCAGGCGGAAATGGCACTGTGCGACTCTAAACAGAAAATTGAGCGCCTGCATGGCATCGCTCACGAGCTCGAGGAATGCACCAGCGAAATGGAGGTTTATCGTACGACAATTAAAGCCGCGGATAGTGTGCTCCATTTTAGTTTGGCATCCTTGAGTATTGCCGAAGGGGAGAGCCTGGTGGGAAAAGCCTTTTCATCTGATATGGCATCAGACAGTCAACGGGAGAGCTGTCCTGATACTGAAAAGATGGCACTGGAAATATACCGTACAGGAATAAGCACTTTCTTAGTTGGGGCAAATCAGGCACAGTTTCAGTCAGGCATTATTGCGGCAATCAAAGATATTGGTGTCTTTCGCGTCTGTTCTGCAGAAAAGGCGGCATTCAGTCAGGAAGATATGCGACTGCTTGAGCTCTTGCTTGATCACACCGGGGAGGCGGTAAAACGTATCCGTATATGGAAGAAGCTTGAGGAGCAGGCAATCCATGATCCACTTACTAACGCCTACAATAGGCGTTATTTTAACCATATAATCGAACAGGAGAGCAGCCGTGCCAGTCGTTATGATCATCAGATTGGTTTCCTTATGGTTGACATTGATCAATTTAAACAGATTAACGATCTCTACGGGCATCAAATCGGTGATCAAGTATTACAGCAGGTCGCGGATCTGCTGATTCGACAGGTACGGGATACGGATATCGTGGTTCGTTATGGCGGTGATGAGTTTCTGCTTGTTCTTATTGAACCTGATAAGGAAATCAGTATGGTCAAGCAGCGGATTATGACGGCAGTCGATGAATTAAATCAGACAAAATCAATTGCCTCTTTTCCGGTAACGCTATCCATTGGAGTGGCACACTGGGAACCTGGAAGCAATAGATCATTGGAAGATGCTCTTGTCGAAGCTGATAATGAAATGTATGAAAGCAAAAAAAGCAAAAAAAGCAAAAAAAGCAAAAAAAGCAAAAAAAGCAAAAAAAATGGCAACCCAAATATACCCATTTTGGGTAGTTTTTAGTTCGTTTATTTGGCTATTTGAAGGTTAAAAGTAAAAAATAAAAGTTTAAATATCAACCAAAACAAGTATAATATGAGTTTAAATAAATGAAAAAAATATTAGCGATAGATGACAAAAAGGATAATCTGACTTCAATTAAGGCATTATTTAAAAGCTTTATGCCTGACTGTACTGTTATAACTGCCCAGTCAGGAGCAGCAGGGATTAGCGCGGCGCGACAAGAGTTACCTGATACAATCCTGTTGGATATTATTATGCCTGAAATGGATGGCTATGAAGTCTGCCAGAGATTAAAAACAGATAAATTGACTAAACACATCCCGGTGATCTTAATCACCGCAATCAGAACTGATGCCGAAAGCCGGATAAAAGGGCTTGAAAACGGTGCGGATGCCTTTCTCGCAAAACCCATTGATCCTGCGGAACTTTCGGCTCAGGTCAATGTAATGCTGCGCATAAAGGCGGCTGAAGATAAATTGCGGGATAAGAATGTGAATCTTGAAGCACTCGTTGCTGAACGGACAAATGAATTGAAAGCAAGCGAAGAACAGTTCCGAAATTTAATGGAACAGTCGCCGCTGGCGATACAGATAATAGACCCTGCCGGTTATATTAACCGAGTTAATCAAGCTTTTATGAATCTATGGAATATTTCCCGTATAGGATTACATCAGGTTTATGAAAATTATAATCTGCTTGAAGACGAGCAACTCAAAGCGGCAGGAGCTATGCCGCTGATTGAAAAAGCTTTCGCTGGAGAGGCAGTCACTTTACAGGCAATTGAATATAATGTATTAAATATGATGGAAACCCTCGATTTAACTAAAATAGAGGGTAATAATATCTGGATTCAATTGCGCCTTTTTCCAGTGAAAAATAGTGACGGTGAGGTGATAAATATTGTTCAGATGAGTGAAGATATCACCGAACGCAAACAGGCAGATATAGAGATCAGTAAACTGTCGGCCGCAGTGGAACAAAGTCCCGCGGTGATTGCGATTACTGATCTGAATGGTAATTTGGACTATGTGAATCCTAAATTTACCGAGGTAACAGAATATACCTTAGAAGAGGCTATCGGACAAAAACCTGTAATTCTGAAATCAGGCGAGCTTTCAGATGAAATATACAGCGAGCTGTGGGAGACCATTTGTGCCGGTAAAGTGTGGCGCGGCGAGTTCCATAATAAAAAGAAAAACGGAGAATTATTTTGGGAGTCAGCGACGATTGCACCAATTTTTGACCAGCAGGGTAACATTATTAATTTTATTAAAGTTGCTGAAGATATTACTGAGCGTAGGCATATTGAGAATCGTTTAGTTAAATCAGAGAAAAAATATCGGGAGTTATTTGAGAAATCCAGAGATGCGGTTCTAATTATTCATGATGGCAAGTTTGTGGATTGCAATCAGGCTGCAACTGATATACTGCGTTACAATAATAAAGCTGAGCTTTTAAATAAAACACCATCTGAATTATCCCCGGAAAAACAGCCGGACGGACAATTCTCGATTGATAAAGCGAGTAAAATAGTCGAGGTAACGTTAAAAAACGGCAGTCACCGTTTTGAATGGTATCATAAGAAAGCTGATGGAGAAATTTTTCCTGTTGAGGTAATGTTGACCGCTATCTCAGATGATAGTGAAGGTAAAATTCTTTACACCGTCTGGCGTGATATTTCCGGCAGTAAGCAAGCTGAGGCTAATTTACTTAAGCAACAGTACTATCTGAGCAAAGCTCAGGAGATTGGTAAGATTGGCACCTGGGAACTGGATATACAACAGAATATTCTGACATGGACCGATGAAATTTATAAAATCTTCGGGGTGTCGAGCGGTATCGCAATAAACTATGAAAAATTTATAAACTGTATTCATCCTGATGACCGGGATTACGTTGATGGAAAATGGGCAAATGCGCTTAAGCACGAACCCTATGATATCACACACCGGGTAGTTGCTGGTGGTAAAGTTAAATGGGTAAGAGAAAAGGCTGATATTACCTTTGATGCGGATGATCTTCCGATCATGGCTATCGGTTTTACTCAGGACATTACAACGTATAAAAAAATGGAAGAATCATTACGCCTAACCCAGTTCGCAGTTGATAATTCGACTGATGCAGTTTATTGGCTGGGTGCTGATGCTAAATTCATCTATATAAATAATGCTGCGGTTGAATCTTTAGGCTATTCAAAAGAAGAACTGCTTACTATGAGCGTACATGATATAGGGCCTGACTTTCCAGCAGAAATTTGGCCTGTACATTGGGCTGAACTGAAAGAGAAAAAATCATTGGTCTTTAATACTACCCATCAAAGGAAGGATAAAACAATTTTTCCGGTGGAGATAACGGCGAGCTTTATTATATTTGATGGAAAAGAGATTAACTGTGCAATTGCCAAAGATATTACCAGACGCAAGCAGGCAGAAAACGAGTTACAGGAATCAAAACAGAAAATCGAGAATCTGCATGAAGTAGCCGCTTATCTTGTCGGTTGCGAAGCAGAAGCAGATGTCTATCGGATGACTGTAGAAGCAGCGGAGATGGTACTTGGTTTCAGCATGGTTTCATTGATTATGGCAGAGGGGGATATATTGGTGGAGAAGAGTGCTTCACGCAAAATGCTGGCCTGTAGTGGCAGAGAAGCTTGTCTTGATGATGATGGATTAGTAGCCAGAGCTTATCATCATGGAGAAACCGCTGCTTATGGTTGCCTGGCAGATATATCTGATGGGAAAACACCGCTTGAAGTTTTTAAGTCGGGAATTATCGCGCCAATTAACCATGTCGGGGTCTTTCAGGTCGTAGCGACAACAGAACAGGCATTCAGTCAGGAAGATGCGCGACAACTTGAACTGTTGCTAGATCACACCGGGGAAGCTATAAAACGTATTCGTCTGCAAAAAGAACTTAAAGAGCAGGCAACCCTCGATCCTTTGACCAATGTTTACAACAGGCGTTACTTTAACCGGGTAATCGAACAGGAAATCAGCCGTTCCAATCGTTACGGCCACCAGATAGGGTTTATGATGATTGACATTGATAATTTCAAGCAGATCAATGACACCTACGGGCATGAAACCGGGGATCGGATACTGCAAAAGGTAGCTGATCTGCTGGTCGAACAGGTCAGGGATACGGATATAGTTATTCGCTACGGCGGCGATGAGTTCCTGATTGTGCTTATTCAGACTGAGACTGAAACCGAGACTGAGGTGATAAGGGAACGTATTCAGAAGGCAGTAGAAGAACGTAATATTGCTTTATTGGAAGTCAGAATTTCCATCGGAGCGGTAAACTGGCATCTTAAAGATAATATTTCACTGGAAGAAGCGCTTGCGGAAGCTGATAGACGGATGTATAAGGCCAAGAAAAGTAAGGTGTAAACTGGCTTACAGTGCCGAAGGCCTTAAGCCGGGAAGATGTATAAGGCCAAGAAAAGTAAGGTGTAAACTGGGGGTAAAATGAATAATTCTGATCAATCCAGAGAACAACTTTTTAAAGAACTGGAGCTCTTAAGGGCTGAAAACAGTGAATTTAAAGCAGTATTATCTCATCGGCAAGCAGCAGGATTAAAGGCTGACAAGCAACTTATCGCCAACCAGCAACCTCTGCGACAGACAAAAGAATTTGCTGAAACCCTGTTGGAAACCGCTAATGTCATCATTGTTACATTAGATACCGATGCCAATATTATTCTGTTTAACGGCTTCGCGGAAAAATTCACAGGTTATCAAAAACAGGAGGTAATCGGGAAAAACTGGTTTGAGCTGTTCATTCCCAAAGATAACTCTACCGTGATTCCCGAAATTTTTCAGGATGTCCTCAAAGAGATGCCGGAAGTATCTTCCTATGAAAATCATATTTTATGCCGGGATGGTTCAGCGCGGTTGGTCAGTTGGGCAAATACCGTATTGAAAACCGATCAAGGAACAATCGCAGGCATCCTCAGTATCGGTACCGATGTCATCGAAAGCAGACAGTTGGAAACTGAGCGTGAGCGTTCTTACGATTTTTTACAGACGGTAATTGATGGATTTCCCGAGATGCTGATGGTGATTAACCGTGATTATACGATTGCTCTGGCAAATCAGGCCGTACAGCGGTTGACGGCGAGTGATCCGATCTCTGGTTGCATGAAATGCTATGAAGTTTCTCATAACCGTCAACTGCCATGTGATGATGAGCTGCACCCATGTCCGTTGCCAAAAGTTATTGCAACCCGGCAGGCAGTTAAGGTTGAACATTTGCACTATGATGTGGATGGCAATGAAATAATCGTTGAGATTTTGGCGACACCGATCTTAGGTGATGCAGGCGAGGTGGTCCAAATTATCGAATCATGCCGCGATATCAACGAGTGCAAGCAGGCGGGAGGAGCATTTTTAAAAAATAAGTATTATTTAACTAAAGCTAAGGAAATAGGAAAGCTTGGCACCTGGGAACTGGATATTCAGCAGAATGCTTTGATATGGACTGATGAAACTTATAAAATTTTCGACGTGCCGCTTGGAACGGAAATGAACTATGAGTTGTTTTTAGACTGTATTCATCCTGCTGACAGGGATTACGTTGCTAAAGAATGGCGTGCCGGGCTTAATGGAGAGCCTTATGATATTGAGCATCGCATGATTATTGATGATAAAGTAAAATGGGTAAGAGAAAAAGCTGATATTACATTTGATACAGATGGAAATCCGCTTACAGCTATTGGTTTTACCCAAGATATCACTAAACGTAAACAGACCGCAGAGACACTGCAACTTACGCAGTTCTCGGTTGATCATTCGCTGGATGCGGTTTACTGGATGGGCTTGGATGCGGAATTGATTTATGTGAATAATGTGGCAGCTGAGACGTTGGGATACTCCAAAGAAGAGCTGCTTACCATGACCGTATACGATATAGATATTGAACTTTCGGAAGAGCGTTGGGGCGCAAATTGGAGTGGTTTGAAAACACATAAATCAGTTGTCATTCACTCTACTCACCGGAGAAAGGATCAAACTACTTTCCCGGTAGAAATAACTGCCAACTTGATCAATTTTGGTGGCCGGGAGATTACTTGCGCGATTGCCAAAGACATTACTGAGCGCAAACAGGCTGAAGAAGCGTTGCGTGAAAGTGAGGATAAGTTTAAGAGTATAACTGAACGCATCTACGACCTGATTGTGTCAATTGACCTTGAGGATAATATTACCTATGTATCCCCTTCTGTTATGCGAGTATTTGGCTACAAACCGGAAGAACTTATTGGCAGGAATATTACAGAATTGGTTTCCAAATCTGAGATTTCCCATGCAAAAGAGACCTTTAGGATTACTGGAGCAGGCAGGGATATCGAAGAGGATTACTCCGATTTTATTAAAAAAGATGGCTCTTTGGCCAGTATCATGTTATCTGCTGTGCCAATCATCAAGCATGATAAAATTATCGGAACACAGGCAATTATTCGCGATATTACTAAACAGCAACAGGTCGAAATGGCGTTGCGGGACAGTGAAAAAAAATGCGGGGTATATTTCGTGTTGCCCCGACCGGCATTGGCATCGTTAAAGATAGAGTACTGCTTGAAATGAATCCACTGGTTTGTGATATAATAGGCTATACCAAGAAAGAACTTATTGGACAATGCGCAAGAATGCTCTACCCGACTCAGGAAGATTTTGAATTTGTCGGCAAAGAAAAATATCGCCAAATTGCCGAACATGGAACAGGAGTTGTTGAAACTCGTTGGCAGAAAAAGGATGGATCGATAATTGACGTTTTGCTAGCATCGACACCGGTCGACAGCAAGGATCTAGCGAAGGGAGTGATTTTTACTACTATGGATATCACTGAGCGCAAGCAGGCAGAAGAAGAGCTGAAACAACATCGCGAACATTTGGAAGAGTTGGTCAAGGCGAGGACATTGGAGTTGGAAGATAAAAATGCGGAACTGAAACGTTTTAATAAACTTTTTATCGGTCGTGAATTCAGAATAAAGGAACTCAGAGATAAAATTAAATCATTGTAGTCCAAAGTAAAATCGAAATAAAAAACACCTATGAAAATAAAATATAAAATATTGTTAATAACGGTTGTGATTTCATTAATAGCATTGATGCTTCTCGGGGTTACCTCATATATTTCGATGAAAATAGTTTTAACCGAAGAAATTACTGGTAATTTAATAGAAATTGCGAAGATTCAAAAAGAGCGATTGGATAATTTAATTGAGCAAAATAGCGAGAGGATCGCACTGATAAAGAGTCGAACCCAACTGCGTATCAGCTTGAAAAATTATATTAAGAGTGGAGAACACCGGAATATTGATAAAATTAACACTATTTTAAATGATGCTAAAACTTCAATTGCAAAATTCGAGACCATTTCTGTATTAACATTGGATGGGAAAGTTATTGCGTCTACCGATAGCAAGGTAATAGGGCTGGATTATGCCGCTAAAGATTTTTTTGTCAAAGGACAAAAAGAAGATGTTATTGGCAGCTTTTTTTTAAGTAATACGAATGAATTAATGATGTATTTATCAGGTCCATTAATATATGATAATCAACTTCTCGGGGTTATTGCAATTGATGCTAATGCAGATAAAATTGTCGCTTTTATTACTGATTATTCCGGTTTAGGCAAAACTGGATATACCCGGATCATAAAGAAAATTGGAGACGCTTATGTGATCTCAGCTCATCGTAATACAAATCAGCCGATTATTTATTTTGATAATATTAAAACAATAGGCGTTATCTCTAAAAGATCATTGCAGCCAGATGTGTTTGTCTTTGAAGATGTTATTGACAGTCAAAACAAAAGAGTAATAGCCGTAAGTAATTTTCTTGAAAAAGTCGGTTTCGGATTAAATGTGCGCGTAAATTATGCTGAAGCATTTGCGAAATTATTTTATTTGAGGAACATAATGATCACCATCATAATAATATCGGTTATTTTAATTATGGTACTTTCATTAATCCTGGCAAACTCCCTTGTTAAACCCATTGTTCATCTGGCGCATTTTGCCGAAGCTATAAGCAACGGCAACTTAGATGAAAAAATCATAATTAAGTCACATGATGAAATCGGCTTGCTGGCACAGTCATTTAATCAAATGTCTCAAAATTTACTTATTGACATTGACAAGAGAAAGCGGATTGAAGAGGAACTGAGGCAACATCGAGGACAACTGGAAGAGCTGGTTTATGAGCGGACAGCCGATTTGGAAAAGTCTCAGCAAGCGCTGACCTATTTACTGGAAGATGTGAATGAATCACGGGAAGAACTTAGTTTATCAAATACAAAACTGGAAACTCAAGCCGATGCATTACAGCACCAGAACCTTGAATTGGAAATACAGCGTCAATCGTTGGAAGATTCGAACCGTTTTAAAAGTGAATTTCTTTCTAATATGAGCCATGAACTGCGCACTCCCCTGAATTCTATTATAGCGCTTTCGGATGTCTTAATTGTCCAGACTAAGGATAAACTCAGTATTGAAGAAAATAATTATCTTGAAATCGTTGAACGCAATAGCCAGGATCTGCTTCGGCTTATCAACGGTATACTGGATCTCGCTAAAATTGAAGCTGGCAGAATGGATGTCACGCTTACTGATGTTTCGCTCGGTTTAGCATTGGATATTATAGAGGAAAATTTAACTCCTTTGGCAAAAGGAAATGGTGTGACACTCAGTCTGCAAATTCCGGATGAAATACCTCGCGTAAAAACAGACGCAATAAAACTGCATCAGGTATTGTTAAATTTGGTAGGCAATGCGATTAAGTTTTCAGACGGGGGCTCGGTTAATGTCAGCTTGAAATATGATTCTGACAATGTTTATTTCGCGGTTAAAGATACTGGTATCGGCATTTCTGAAAACTATTTGGGGTATATTTTTGACGAGTTTAAACAGGTTGACGGTTCATCATCACGAAAATACGGAGGGACTGGACTCGGGCTTAGTATCGCTGATAAAATGATAAAACTACTCGGCGGTGCTATCGATGTTAAAAGTAAATTGGGCAAAGGATCCACATTTACTGTAACTCTGCCAATTAAATGGCAGAATGAAGCTAGTGTGATGTTGAAGCAGTATTAGTACAAATGCTGATGGTTGAAAGAATATGAGACACCGGCAAAAAATATCATGAGGATTTTTTATGTTTTTAAATAAGATTACACTGCGAATTCATATTATCACTTATATTATTGTTATTGTCGCTTTGGTAGCACTGGTTTTTTCCGTGGTGCAGTACTATTTCGGCAAGCAGATAGCATTTGACGCAACTGAACGTGCATTTCGCCAGACCGTTGAAAAAATTACTGCCGACATCCAGAGTCGCGATCAAGTAGCAAAAGAAATTCTTTATCAGATGCAGCGTTTCCCTGATATCAGCAAACCGGGCAGCGGATCATTGCCCATAAATGTTATTAAACGATATATCTATACTTTGAAACGTTATAATAATATGTATGCGATCTACAGCGGTGAAAAAAATGGTGATTTTCTTGAAGTAATCAATATGAAGAACTCCCCACAACTCTATAGCCACTTCAAGGCACCGGCGACGACAAGATGGCTCATTATCAAAATCGAGGGGGCGTCCGATAATAGGAAAAAGAACTTATATTACTTTGATGCAGCGTTTTCTTTGATTTTAAGTCGGGATGAACCATCAAACTACATGGTAAACTCCCGACCTTGGTTCCAGCAGGCCATGAAAACTGAGGCGGTTGTAAGAAGTAGCCCTTACACTTTCAGCAACCTTAATCAAAAGGGCATTACCTATTCAAAACGTGTGGGAACAACATCAACGGTTTTGGCACTTGACTTTACCCTGCAAAGATTGAATATACTGCTGAAGGAAATGAAGTTTTCCAATTCAAGTGAAATTATTATGTTTGACCATAACGGGCAGGTCATTGCCACGTCAAATAGCTTAGGTAACAAGGATAGAAAAAAGCTCAGCAAACTTTTTTTTCAAAGTGAAAAAGAAAAAGTCATTGTAATCGAGGTGAGTAACCAGCCGCGATTCGCAATGGTGACAGCCTTGAGCAGTGAAAATGGTGTCAGTACTTATCTTGGCATCAGTGTGAATAAAGCTGAGATGTTAAAACCCTATCTTGAAAGCATAGCCTATCAACTATTGGCAGCATTGCTTATTTTTATTCTCTGTATACCGTTTATTATCTATGCAACATCGTTGATCGTACAACCCATAAATGCTTTGATGGTTGAAAATAAAAAGATCATTCAACGTAAATTTGATGAGGTTAATGAGGTTAAAACCAAAATAATTGAGCTTAGTGAATTATCTAATTCTCTAGTGAAAATGTCGAAGAGTATTCAGGCGTATCAAGCGTCACAAAAAGAGTTAATGAACTCCTTTATCAGACTCATTGCCGGTGCGATTGATGCAAAATCTCCCTATGCCGGTGGACATTGTAGACGTGTACCGCTTTTGGCAATGATGTTGGTTAAAGAGGCTGACAAGGCTGACTTTGGGACTTTGAAAGCATTTCGGTTTTCAACAAAAACTGAGTTGGAAGAGTTTGAAATAGGGGCATGGCTTCACGACTGTGGGAAAATTACAACGCCAGAGTATGTTGTTGATAAAGCAACTAAACTTGAGACCATCTATAATCGAATCCATGAGATACGTACCCGTTTTGAGGTTATATGGCGTGATATTGAAATTACCTACCTTGAGGGTATTATAAAAGGTGACCAAAAAGAAAAACTTGAGGCTTGGAAAACAAAAGAGCACCAGGCTTTAATTGATGATTTTCACTTTGTCGCAGAGGTCAATATCGGTGGAGAGTTTATGAGTGAAGAGCACAAAAAACACATAGTAACTATTGCTGCTAAATCCTGGATGCGCCATTTTGATAATCGGTTAGGTCTTTCAAATGATGAACTAATGCGTTATGAAGAGCATGATGCCGTGTCACTTCCAGCAAAGGAAGCACTGCTCTGTGATCGCGCTGAACATATGATAAAACGGGTGGGGTTTGATGAAAAGAGTTATAAAGAATCTGGCTTTAAATTAGAGGTGCCGACTCACCTTTATAACTATGGTGAAATCTATAATCTCTGCATAGAGCGCGGAACTTTGACCATGGAAGAGCGCTTTAAAATTCAAGAGCATGTGATCATGTCGATAAGAATGCTTGAAGAACTGCCTTTGACTGATGATATGAAGCGTGTACCGGAATATGCAGGTACTCATCATGAAACTCTGATAGGAACTGGTTATCCGCGTGCGCTGACAGCAGATAACCTCTCGGTTCCTGCTAGAATTATGGCAATAGCAGATATCTTTGAGGCATTAACGGCTTCGGATAGACCTTATAAAAAAGGTAAGACCATTTCTCAGGCACTGAAAATTATGAGTTTTATGCAAAAAGATCAGCATATTGATGCTGATCTTTTTGCGCTTTTCTTACGCTCAGGTGTTTATAAAATATACGCTGAAGAGTATCTCGAAATTAGGCAGATTGATGAGATAGACGTGGAGTTATATTTAGATGACCATGCTAAATGTTAAGTCAATATGTTAGTTTTAATGATCATATTCCCATTTCCTTTGTGAATTTAGGTTTTGGCATTGCTGCTATCTGTATCAAGAAAAATTAACAGTTTTTCTTGATGGGGTTTGATTTTGCAGCATATTGCGTTATTGTTATAATAACGCAATAAGATTTTGCGAATATTTTCTGTACTCGTTTAGGTTGAATGCTAAACTTTTATTCTGTACATTTGAGCTTGATTTGCCAGATAAACTAACTAAAATTTACCCATAATGGGTATATAATACGGAGCTGTAAAATGACTAAATACTTTTTACTTTTGTTTTTTCTCGTTGTCACCCTGTTTACATTTAGTGCAAATGCTAAAAAACACGTCTCTGTCGCCCCTGTAAGTGGTTATTTTGGATTTAGTCTTGACTGGAACTCTGATTCGCCTGAAGCAGTTGTCAATAGATTGGGGATTAAACCAAAAGTATATGCTCGGTTCTTTGCATTTCCTATGAGTGAGGCTGACGTTATAACCCTGAATAAAACTGTAGCACTTGTTAAAGCACAGGGAGCTTATTTATTTGTTACTTTGGAACCTTGGGGAGGGTTGTCTTCGGTTACTCTTGCAGAGGCGGAAAGACATGCTAATATTTTTAAAAAGACTAGAGCCAGTATATTTCTTCGTTTTGGACATGAGATGAATGGATCATGGTACCCATGGAGCCAGCAACCGACTGAATACAAGCAAGCATTTGTTATGATAGCGGATGCCATTCACCGGTTGACAAGAGGTCGGGTAGCGATGGTTTGGTCACCAAACTATGGCGGCGGTTATCCATTCACTGGTGGAGCATATAGTATAACTTCCAATTCACCTGATTTTGAGGTTCTTGATACAAACTCAGATGGTATTATTGATGCTTATGATAATCCTTATGAGCCTTATTATCCTGGGGATGGTGCAGTAGACTGGGTGGCAATGTCATTGTATCACTGGGGTAGCAGTTATCCCTGGGGTGAGAATGAGATACCGGAAGTTGGTAAATTTGCTGCTCAGATTACAGGAACATATAATGGATTTGCAGGTGATAATACCATGCTTCCTGATTTCTATCAGGCTTATGCGGTTGATAAAGGTAAACCTATGGCAATTCCGGAGACGGCTGCATTTTTTGTTCCTTCATTAGGTAGTCCATCTGAATTGGAGTCACTGATCAAACAAGAATGGTGGAACCAGTTGTTTTCACAGGCAAGTCGAACTCAATTTCCTGAAATTAAAATGATTATTTGGTTTGAATGGCTTAAACCAGAATCTTCAATTAAGAACACGGTTGTTGATTGGCGGATCATCACTCAAGTTGATATTCTCAAAGATTTAATTACTGTATTGAAAGATGCCGGATTAGGGATATAAAAAATATGCCATGGAGAGTTTTGAAATTGCCTCCTGTGGATGCAATCGGTATGACGGTTGCTCCTGCACCGTCTTTTACCATGCATAAAGCATGGTTACGCTCCTGCGGAAGGAGCATCTGACTTATTTTTTTGGCACAAATATAATTATGTCGAAAGTTTTGTACATGTTAGGCGCAAAGTGCCTAAATAATACAAACTCTAAAGGAACATAGATTTATTCGCGCTAATTTAGCCTGAAATTGTCCTTTATTGATTTTTTCAAAAAAACTCATAGAATACATGCGAAATAATTTAAATTCTTTACCGCTGACTCTCAAGTTTTTAATTTGTAATCACTACCATCCCATAACTCTTAAAAACTACTAATCTAGATCTTTTTTTGAGGACAGCATGTCTTATTATCAATATACCACATTTTTCGTTTTTTAAAATCTTGAACTTATCCACCTGGAGCCAATCCAGGCAAATATGCCAATTCTTGAGCGGCTCGCATTCGCACTGTCCTGCCTGCTGTCCCACAGCATTCAAGAACGCTTGACATATCAAGACAACTCCACAGCACTCCTCGCAAAACGGTAAACAGTCTCATGAAACTATGACTCCATTTATTTTGCCATGCAATAAAGCGCAAGAGTATATAAGTGAGTAACGCAGTCCATATCTGCCAACGTATTGCATTTTCATTGTATCCCAAATCAGCTAGTTTTAGGGTTTGCTTAATTTCCTTGAAGAATACTTCTATTGCCCAACGAGCCTTGTAGAGGTTACAGATTGAATTAGCAGACCAAACGAAATTATTAGTTATAAACGTCATTTTTTTCATCTTTCCATTAATTTCGACCATAGCTTCAACCAGCCTGAATTCCTGTGGATACCATTTTGAAGTATTCACT
>JAKIUY010000082.1 GCA_021647315.1 Victivallaceae bacterium | reverse complement strand
TACCTCGGCTTCACATAGTTTGTTACCGCTACTATGCACGAGGTTCAGTTCTAGGCTGCTGGTTAGGCTTTACCTAGGTTGGATTATCCAACTTATTTGCACCAGCTTCGCTTGGCGCTCTCATATTGCATCCAACCTTATTGCAGAACGATATTTTTCAGTTTAATATCAAGTTTTGTGCCGTCTTCATGCAAACTTTCGCTCAAACCAAACTGAATATATCTCAATGTCTTCCAATCACTTGCCGGTTTTTTAGATTTTGCAATAATATCTTTAATAAGGATGACTTTTGTATGCCATTTCCCATCTTCTTTACCAGCATCAAAGCCGTAGGTGCAAGTTGCTGCTCCAGAATTAAAATTGGCATATATCGGAGTCTTCTCAACATTTTTTCTATTTGAACTTATTTTATACTCAAAACGTAATTCTTTGTATTTGTTCATATCAACAACAGGTTTGATATAATGGATCATCCGCGGCCAACCTTTAAGATATTTACCATCAGCCCTGCCTTTCCCATCTTTTTTATGGTCAACTGCAACTTTAAAACTCAATACCGTTATACCACCATCCTTGACTGTTGCGACAGCTACCTCCACCGTCCCAGCTTTCCAATCTGCATAATCTTTTTCATTAAAACTGATTGGTTTGCTTTTACCAGCGCCTTGCTTAACTTGATCCTGAGCATTAAGCGTGCCTAATAATGCGACTGAAAGAATTCCTGCCATTAAATAATTTTTCATAATCGTGCTCCTTGTTGTTAGTTAAACAATGTACATCTGATACAATATATATTTAAACCTCAAATAATACAATGGCTAACTTAAGGTTTTCACTTCATTCCGAAAAGGGATCGAACTGCTGGCACCGGGGCGACATACTGCTATTGCCGCAGCACTGCAACCGCTCTGCAAACAGCTATCCAAAAGTCGGTCATTCATGTAAGCTTCCATAAAATAGCCGATAAAAGTATCACCGGCACAGGTAGTATCAACAGCATCAACAACCGGTGATGTGGCAGAAAAACGCGATTTCCCGGCTCCACAAATCGCCCCTTTGCTGCCTAGAGTAATAACCACGATCATCTCAGGATATTTTGTCAGTAACTTACTGATAATCGCTTCCGGACCAACAACGCCGGACAAATCCGCGCCCTCCTGTTCATTTACCATCAATATTTTGACATATTGCAATGGTAATTTCTCCGCAGTAGCCTGATCGAACGGCGCAAAATTCATACAGATAATCATCCCTGCGGTGTATGCTTTTTCAATAATCAGTTCATTTAGATTTATTTCATTCTGCAACAACAGAAAATCACCCGGTTCAGTTGAAGCAATTACGCTATCAACCTGTTCCAACGTAACAGTACAGTTTGCCCCGGGGTAGAGAATAATTGAATTTTCGCCCTCTTCATCCACCTGAATTATTGCATGACCTGAAGGTTTATCAGAAATTTTAATAAAATCGGTATTCACCCCATTCTCACGCAGATTATCGATCAACATCGCACCGTCATTGCCGACACAACCGGCATGAAACACCACCGCACCGGCTCTCGCCAATGCAATCGACTGATTCCCACCTTTGCCACCACACCAAATATGATAATCGGTGCTGGAGATGGTTTCTCCGGGTCTGACGATATGTGGCAGTTGATAAACTTTATCAATATTAAGTGAACCAAAATTAATTACTTTTGCCATAAAATAAAATCCTTAGTTACATGCGCTGGGACATCGCATACTACCTGCTGAAATGATCCAGCTTGGTGAAGAAATCCCTGAATACGGAGTCACGATGAACATCCATTGCGACCCGGCATAACTGACGACCCGGCACTACAGCCCATTTAGCATCATCGGTCAAGACCGGGGTCGGGGTCAATATCGACGGCACCCATTCAGGATTTATCAGCCAGGCGATTGGTGCCATATCCCAAATCTCTTTAGTCCAGCCAAAATGATTTTTAGAATATCCGCAGAATCTTTCAAAGAGAAAATCACCGACCGCGCCACGCCCTTTAACATATTTTTCCAATTCCCAGACGGTTGTCCGCAGCTGTTCCGCCACATTTTTACACGGCACCATAATCAGCGGCACCCCGGAATCAAATATCACCTGTCCTGCCACAATATCCTGTTGCAGATTAAACTCTCGTGCGGTATTCCAATAAAATGGCTGCCCACCTAACCAGACTACAACGATTTTTGGAATAATTGTCGGATCAAGCAAAATTGCCGATGCAACATTAGTGATTGCCCCGATTGCAGTTACATACAACGGCGTTGCAGATTTATGAGCAAGTTCGATAATAGTTTCAGCAGCTTCACTTTCAATCGGAGTTGTCCGGTTCGGCAAAAAACTGTCTGAGCCTTTAAAGACAAAATCATCTTTGCTGGCATTTAGCCGTTCAAGCACTCGCAAAATCTCATCATAACTTTTCAGCATACCGTCACCCGCGTCACTCGAACGAGCGTTCAAAAATGGCGCGGCAGTCACTGCCCGTAGATTAATCTTATCTGGCGATAAGACCGCCAGCGTCAGTGCAAATTGATCATCAATCTCATTAAAAGTATCAGTATCAAGCACCATATTGACTTTGCCGGTCGGCTCAGCCAGCCTATCACGTAAATCTGTCTCAGATAATATCATAATCATGCTCCTTGGGTTATATCTAATGATTTCAGCGTCGCCGGTTTTGTTCAGGCACAATTTTATTATACATGCATAAAAAGACATTAACAGCCTTTTAAACAGGACATTATGGCAATATATTAGCACAAAAAGATACTCTTTAAATAAGGTAATTTAAAAATGAACTGTGATTTACCGACATTTTCACACGCCGGACACTATTCAGGAAAACATGGTGTTTCGTCGCACCGTCACATCGGAGCGGAAGTTGTCTATGTCAGCCGCGGCAGCTGCATCACGGACTTTCCCGGAGAGTCGTTGGAAGCTGGCAATGGAGAACTGTATATCATTGCGCCTGAAGTAATTCATACGCAGCGCAATCATGAATTCACTGAGACCTATTATGTGGTTTTCAGTGTCAGCCCAACTTTTTTTGACTGCAGTTCACGCATGATTGATATTAAACAGGACAAAGAGATTGTTCTGTGGTTGCAACAACTGACAGAACTGAATAATAAGATGCTTTTTCAACAATGCCGGGGGCTGACATATACCCTGTTAAGCAGGATTGCGATGCTTGAACGCCGGTTGCATTCAGAGTCAACCACCATCCCGCAATTAACCCGTGCGATAAATTATATTGAAAATCACCTGCCTGAATCGGCTTTATCGCAAACAATTATCGCAAAGCAATCAGGCATCAGTGTCAGCTACCTTAAGAAATTATTCCGCCAGGAATTTCAAACCAGCCCGATGAAATTTGTCCAGCAGGCAAGAATGCGTAAAGCGCTACAATTACTGCGTAATCAATATATGTTCATCAATGAAATCAGTGAGAAATGTGGCTATCCCAACCCCAATTACTTTGCCCGTCTGTTCAAGCAAATTCATCACAAAACCCCGACAGAGTTCAGAAACACTCCCCACTACGCCAACCACGACTTCTCTCCAACCGCGCCAATTCACCCCGGAACTCATAACGCATAAAAAAACCTGATTTTGATAAAAATGGTCAAAAAACGTTTATAATAAGTGGATTAAATAAAATAAAAACAGTTTAATGACTTTAAAAGTCGGGGGGAACTGTTATATTATTGGTTTTGTGTAAGCAAATAACGTAAATCATTCATTTTTAATATTAAACATCAGAAATACAGGCTGAGGAATGTAGCATTCCAAGTCTGATTCTGAACAAAACGAGGAAGCCTATTGTGAGCTACACTGTTCTTGTGTTTGTCAAACAGGTCCCGGATACCCAGAATATTACTGGTGATGCAATGAAAGCGGATGGCACAGTCAACCGCGCGGCATTACCGGCAATTTTCAATCCGGAAGATCTGAATGCTCTGGAACTTGCTTTGGAACTTAAAGACCGTTTCGGTGCGAAAGTTATTGTTGGAACCATGGGACCGCCGAATGCGGCAGAAGTCCTGCGAGCATCACTTTATCGTGGTGCAGACAAATGTGTTCTGTTAACCGACCGAAGTTTTGCCGGTGCAGATACCTTGGCAACAAGTTATGCATTAAGTTGCTGTGCGAAAAAGCTGGGTAAATTTGATTTGGTACTTTGCGGCCGCCAGGCGATTGATGGAGATACCGCCCAGGTAGGTCCTCAGTTGGCAGAAAAACTGGATATTCCTCAGTTGGCCTATATTGAAGACGTCATTGAGCTCAGTAAGAAAAAAATTACAGTCAAACGCAGTATTGAAGGCGGTTATGAAGTTCTTGAATCACCGACACCTGCACTGTTAACCGTAGTTGACTCCAATGAACCACGCCCTGCTGCTGCACGGCGGATGATGAAATACAAAAAGGCGCGTACGATTACCGAGCTGAATAAAGAGCATAACAATGCTGATTATACTGATTCTGAAGCACTGGCAGTTGAACAGGAAAAGCTTGAAGCCAGCGACTTGCTGATTCATGAGTGGAGTGCGGCCTATGTCGGAGCGGATATTGAACGCATCGGGCTTAAAGGTTCACCGACGAAAGTCAAGCAGATTCAGAGCGTTATCCTGACTGCCGGTGATGCGAAGCAGATTGAGCCGACGGATAAAGGGGTTAACGACCTTATCCATGAACTTATTGAAGATCACACATTAGGATGATTGGTTATGTCAGATAAAATTGGAAACGTTTGGATATTTATAGAACAGGAAGGTGGCGTCATTGCTGATGTCAGCCTTGAGCTGGTCAGCAAAGGGCGTGAATTAGCCCAGGAGCTGGGCGTTAAAACTGAAGCAATTCTGCTGGGGGATAACCTCGGCGGCTGTGTTGATAAACTCTATCACTACGGTTGCGACACTGTACTTATGGCTGAAGATAAACGGCTGGAGCCGTTCACCGTACTGCCGTACGCTAAAGTTTTAATGAGTTTAATCAAAGAACACAACCCGAATATTCTGCTGTTCGGAGCAACCTACAAAGGGCGTGAACTCGCGCCGCGGGTTGCCTCGGAAAAATTGGCAGGATTGACTGCGGACTGTACTGAATTGCGGATTGATGATTTTGACGATAAAGTCAACAAAAAATCATACAAGAACAAACTGATGCAAATTCGTCCGGCATTCGGCGGTAACATCATCGCGACTATTGTTAATACCTGGGATGATCCTCAGATGGTAACAGTACGTGAAGGTGTTATGAAAATGGATGAGCCTGATACCTCAAGAAAAGGTAAATTGATTAAGGTTATTCCTGAAATTTCAACTGAAGATACGATTATTAAAGTAATTGAACGTATCCGCGAAGAAAAAGCGGTCAATCTGAAAGCCGCACCGGTAATTGTTGCCGGTGGCTACGGAGTCGGCAGTGCGGATAACTTCAAACTTATCAGTGATCTGGCAGAGGCTCTCGGCGGCGAAGTTGGCGCGTCACGCGCCGCAGTCGATGCCGGCTGGATTGATCATGACCATCAGGTCGGACAAACTGGGGTTACAGTCAGACCGAAACTTTATATCGCCTGTGGAATCAGTGGTTCGATTCAGCATCGTGCCGGTATGGATGAAAGCAAGAAAATTATTGCGATCAACACCGATCCCGATGCCCCGATTTTTTCCGTTGCTCACTACAGCATTGTCGGTGACCTTAATGTGGTCATTCCTAAAATGATTAAAGCCTTCAAGGCTAAAGTATAAGGAGGAATAAAAATGCCTAACTTTTTTAAAGATAATAAAGACCTCCAGTTTACTTTGAATAATCTGGAAATGAAGGAAGTTGCCGCTTTACGTGAAGATAATTATAAATTCGCGAAGAAATTCGACAGCGCACCGGTTGACCTGGATGATGCCATGGACAACTATAATCGCGTGTTGGAGATCGTTGGCGGTGTCTGCGGTGATAACATCGAACCGCGTTCACGTCAAGTTGACCAGGAAGGTCCTGATTTTACCGACGGCGTAGTCACCTATCACCCACTGACCAAGAAAAACCTGAAAGACATTCAGCTTGCTGATGTTAACGGCGTTATGCTGCCACATCAATATGGCGGGTTGAACTTCCCGGTAACAGTCTATACCATGATGACCGAAATGGTCTCACGTGCGGATGGTTCTTTGCAGAACCTGTTCGGTCTCCAGGATATTGCTGAAACTATCAGTGAATTCGGTACCGATGAACAGAAAGCTGACTTCCTGCCACGTTTCGCCAGTGGCGAAGTTGACGGTGCCATGGATCTTACCGAGCCTGATTCAGGTTCAGATTTGCAGTCGGTCAGACTGCGGGCTTATCAGGATGAAAAAGGCAACTGGTTCCTGAACGGCATGAAACGTTTCATCACTAACGGCTGTGCTCAAGTTCATCTGGTACTGGCACGTTCAGAAGATGGCACGGTTGATGGACGTGGTCTGTCGATGTTCATCTGCGAAGCCTGTCCTGAACTGGTCGTACGCCGGATTGAAGATAAACTCGGGATTCATGGTGTCGCAACTTGCGAACTTCAGTACAACGATGTACCGGCTCTGCTCTGCGGACAACGTCGTCGCGGTCTGACTCGTTACGTTATGTCACTGATGAACGGTGCCCGGGTGGCGATCAGTGCTCAGGCACTCGGTATTGCTGAAGCCGCCTACCGCGAAGCGCGTAAATATGCTGAAGAACGTGAGCAGTTCAAGAAAACAATTGATCAATTCCCGGCGGTCTACGACATGCTGGTAAAAATGAAAACCAAAACTCTGGCTGCCAGAACTCTATTGTACGAAACAACGCGTATTGTTGACCTGCGCAATGGTTATACACATCTGGTAGCTCATACTCCAGCCAAAGATCTTGATCCTGAAATTCGTAAGAAACAGAAATATTACAATAAAGTTGCAGCAGTGCTGACACCAATGGCTAAAGCCTGCTGTACTGAAATCTCCAATGAAGTCACCTACGATGCCATCCAGATTCATGGCGGTACCGGTTTCATGCGTGATTTCAATGTTGAACGTTTCTATCGTGATGCCAGAATTACCAACATCTATGAAGGCACAACTCAACTTCAGGTAGTTGCAGCTATCGGTGGTGTAATACAGCGAACTAATGATGTTCGGATCGCTGAATTTGCCTCATTGCCTTATGAAGGCAAACTGTTGCGTCTGAAAAAGAAAGTCGACAAACTGCATGAGCAGCAGCTTAAAGCGGTTAAATATATCGCGGAGAAAAAGGATCCAAGCTACCACGATCTGCGTGCCAGAAGTCTGGTAGAAATGGAAACCTATATTTTTGTCGGTTATATGATGCTCAGAGATGCGCTGAAGGATTCAGAACGTGAACTGCTTGCGGAACGTTATATTCTCGATGCGGAACCTGAATTCAAAAAACGCTATCTTGAAGTTACCGGCGGCGACGTCACGATTATTGATAATCATCGTGATATTATTGATTACTAATCAGGTGGCACCTGAAAGCAGATTACCGCTTCAAACTCCGCAACTGCGTTGCTACGGAAGCGGGGGCGTTAACTTGACAGTCGAGGCAATTATTTCATGCGTCACTACGTTCGGACAAGCAAAAGTCTCTACGGCATATTTTTTGCTTTAACAGGTGTTCGCCTGAATTTATCAGTGTTGCGGTTTACCTATAATATTTTGCAAAAAACGCATAATATTATGGGTGAAAATCTAGACAAATTAAAACAGACCCGATTATGGGTAAAAAAAAGGAGGTTGTGTAAATGAATAACGACTATTTATATCGAGCTCAAACTATTATCGAAGACCCACGTATTCTGTCAATTGTCGTCTCTAGACGGGCAAAACAACTTGCCCTTGGCGGCAGACCGATGGTAAAGTGTGATTCTGAAAATCATCTTGATATAGCTTTACTGGAAATTGCTGAAGGAAAACTCTCTTTTGAATTTCCGAAAAAGAATGTCGAGCTGACTCTCGAAGAACAGGTTCTAGCCGATACGCTCAATGAGCAAAAAACTAAAGCAGCACCTGAAGCTAAAAAGGAATAAAACCCATTTCAGTAAAAAACCGATCCTGGTAACGGGATCGGTTTTTTTGTTTTAATACACAAGTGCATTCTTTTAGCTAGTTTACTGCGCCTATTTAAACTCAACTGCGCAGCTCTTTAATAGCTTTTAGATCGCAAAACGGTATAAGGTCTGATATATTGTCGTCAGACCTATCAGTCCCATCAGTCGAACGTCTGCGCCCGCGCTTCCGCAATGAGCGCAGCGAATGAAGTTTGAGCACTACCAAACAGACGAATGTCTGGGTTAGTTCATCATCACTTGCCCGCCCGTCACTGGAATCGCCTGCCCGGTCTCATACTGCTGTTCAACAGTATAGACAATAGCCTTTGCGACATCTACCGGATTACAACCACGCCCCATCGGAACTTTGGCTTCGTAAAAATGTTTAACATCTTCGATAGTTTTAGCACCGGGAACTTTACCACTGTTCAGGTATTGGACAAACAGACCATTTTCAGGATTGCTCCATAACGGGCCATCAAAGAAGTTACCGGGACAGATACTGTTTACTTTGATTTTATCTTCAATCAATTCCATCGCGAAACTTTGGGTCAAACCGATTGTGCCGAATTTACTGCCGGCATAAGCACCATTTTTATTACTGCCCTGCAAGCCGCTTTTAGAGTTGATCTGAACAATATCACTCCAGACATTACCAAATTTATTTTGCAATGACATTACCCGTGAGGCATGTTTCACACAGAGAAAGTATCCGGTGTAATTGATATCGGTCACAAAATCCCAGTCGCGTTTTTCAAGTAACTTCACCGAACCGGCACGCAGAACACCGGCATTGGCAACAAACAGGTCAAGTCCACCGCATTTCAGCGTCAGCTCTTCTATCATATTGCACACCGATGCTTCATCGGCGATATTAACCCTCAACGCCAAGGCACTATATTCACCGAAACGCTCATTAAGCTGTTCAGCCGCCTCGGTTGCACCATCAATATTCATATCAGCAATAACAATTGTCGCGCCAGCTTCAGCCAATACTTCAGCAATGCCAAACCCGAACCCCTGAGCACCACCGGTAACAATCGCAATTTTACCTGATAAAGCTTTAACACCTGACGCAGCGGCGACAGATTTACGGTATGACTCAACCTCCCAGTTTTCAATAAATTCACGGCTGGCATCACTCATATAACTAAATCCGCCGCAAGCAGCAGTAAGTTGTTGAACCAGTGCGGCATCATGCGCAAGTTGAGCCACTGTCGTCGCATCTTTAATCGTGGCTCCAGCACAGAATACTGCTTTACCCGGTACTGAAACAACTTTAGGTTTATAACCATGAGTTGTGGTAAAGTCCTCAATCACTGCCGGCGATATTTCATCCGTAATCAGCACAAAAGATTTGACATAGACAATATGGTCCGGGGTCAATGCCCCACCGGCAACGGCAAATGGCGGTTGAACCGTAATCGCCACCGGTGATTCATCGCCAAGCAATGAACGCAATACCGGTGCATTTTCCAACGCAAATTCACGATCAAGCTCCCCGGTAATAAGTTCAGTCGCGCATTCAACACTCTCATAATGATCATCAAGTTTTGCCATTATACTGCTGTAAACGGCATCTATTTCATCAGCACTGTCGCCACCGACAAAAACGCCGTGATTCTGAAGGAAGATAACACGTGGCTCGCTACCGTTACTGTTTTTATAGTCAGCGATTTCATCAGCCACTTTTTTAGCCAACGTAAAACCGGGATCAATGTATTCAACCCACAGGGCATCCGGGAAAAGTTTTGCGCACAGTTCTGAACCATTGACACCGCAACTCATACCATTAACCGCGGCCGGGTGCAGGTGAACCACATATTTCGTTGGAATTATTTCATGCAATGGTGCTTCGACCGAAGGGCGTCCGCTGGAATCAAGACAGACCGCATTAGCCATAATTTTCTTAACCGTTGCTTCACGCACGTCCGCTGATAAATTACAGTCAACAGCAAAAACTTTCCTCACTTCATCACGTTCAAGTTTAACAAAACCGGCTTCACTGATATTGGCCAACGTCACTCCGCTGGGTTTAACATAAAGTATTGAATCAGTTTTATATGACGTATTGCCACCACCGGCTAAAACAAAATGACCATCCGCGCCATAAAGGTTAGATATAGCAGTAATTTTTTCCAAAGACATGATATATTCCTTATATATATTAAAACATTGCAAAAGTAAAAAAAACATTGCAAAAATAAAAATTTATTTGCAAAAGTAAAATATAAATCCAAAACAGCATCTTACAAATATTTTTGTCGTAAACTATGCATTAAGGCAAAACTTTAAGTAACAAGAGTCCAGAACTCCCAGCTTTAAATGAACATAGCCGGGTTCTTTCGGGTGTCGCTTCGCTCGACAACACCGGAACTAATAAAAACAAAAAACGTTAGCCACGAATGCACGAATAAAAAGCCAAACAAGCAGGAAAAAAATAACTATCAAATTATAAGGCATTAATTTTTGAATAAAAAAAATGCATTTTTTTTTGTTTTTCCTTTGCATAGTAAGAGGTTATCAACTAATATAAAGAGCTGTAGTTATTAATCAAACTTAATTAATTGGTTGGTTGCAGCCCATAACATAATTTAAGAAATTATTCTGATAAAGGCTAATATAGATAAAAAAAGGAAAGAGTCATGACAAAACGTGATTTAGTAGTAAAGATCGCCAACGAAACCGGATTTATCCAGGCAGATGTCGCGGAAGTAGTTCAACAGACACTTGATTACATCGCCGATGAACTAGCCAGCGGTGCTAATATAGAATTACGTAATTTCGGCGTATTTGAAATAAAAATACGCAAAAGTCGCAAAGGACGCAATCCTAAACAACCGAAAAATGAGGTTGTAATTCCTGAACGCGCAGTAGTTAAATTCCGCGCGGGCAAGGAGCTTAAGGAACGTGTTGAAAAACTTAAGTCAAGCCAAGTTAAATAATGATTATTGACTAGTATAAATTTTGCGCCTTATGGGAAAATCCATCAGGCGCGTTTTTGTTTTTAATTTAAACCCCTTAGTTGTCAATTTTGACAAACAGCGAGGCGGAAAAGTCAGGCAAACGCCTGTAGGATGGATTAATTATGGCTAAAATATCGCCACCACCGGGTACTGCGGATATTTTTCCGGATGAAATGCCACTATGGTATCGTCTGGAAAATAGCGCAAAAACGATCTTTTCCCGTTACGGCTACGGTGAACTGCGTACCCCGATATTTGAATATACCGAAGTTTTTCAGCGTGGCCTGGGAGATGAAACCGAAGTTGTTCAGAAGGAAATGTATACCTTTCTGGATCGCGGTGGCAGAAGCCTGACCCTGCGTCCTGAAGGTACCGCCGGGGTGATGCGGGCACTGCTTAATACCGATGTGATGAACGGTAACGAAAAACGGGTTTTCTATATCGGACCAATGTTCCGTGGCGAAAAACCGGCCGCCGGGCGGAGACGCCAATTTCATCAGATCGGGGTCGAAAATGCCGGTAAAGTTGCCCCTGAACTGGATGCTGAAAATATTGTTATGCTAATGCATTATCTGGAAGATATAGGTATCACCGGTGCTAAATTATTGCTGAATACCCGTGGCGGATTTGCTGACCGCAAACCGGCTGAAGATGCCTTGCGAGCCCATTTCGCGCCGCATATTGATCAGATGTGCGATGATTGCAAGATTCGGCTTGATAAAAATGTCTGGCGCATTCTTGATTGCAAGGTTGAATGTTGCCAGAGCATTATTGATGACACGCCGGATGCCACTGATAATTTCAGCCAGGAATCAAAAGATTATTTCAAACGGGTCTGTGAACTGCTGACCGCGATGAATATTGATTTCGAGGTCGATCCACGCCTGGTACGCGGACTTGATTATTACGTCCATACAGTTTTTGAAGTCATTCATCCCGGATTGGGAGCACAAAACGCGATTGTCGGCGGTGGACGTTACGAACTATTTCTGCCGAACACCAAAAAACCGATGGTCGGGGTTGGTTTTGCAGCTGGACTCGAACGTTTAATGATGGTCCAGGAGGTACTGCAAGTGGCTGCGCCTGAATCGGAAAACAGGATTATATTTCTGGTCAGTCAAGGCGAAGCAGCCCGTGAATTTAATTTACGTCAGGCCGACCTGTTGCGCCGGGCCGGCGTTACGGTTGCCCTTGAAGTCGAAGCTAAAAGCATCAAAGCTCAAATGCGGGCGGCAAATCGAGTTGGGGCAAGCACAGTAATAATTTGCGGTGATAATGAGCTTGAACAGGGTTTGCTGATGGTCAAAGATATGAAAAGTAGTGAACAGCATGAACTTCCCGTGGATAATTTATTAAATTTTTGTCTTAATAAGGAGTAATAACAATGTTAAGTAAAAATAAAGTGATTTTTCTCGGTGCCCCGGGTGCGGGTAAAGGAACGTTCTCTGCCATGTTGCTGGAGCAGGTAAAACTGGCCCATATCTCAACTGGAGATATTCTGCGGGCAGAAGTGGCATCAGGCTCCGAACTCGGCAAACAGGCAGCGATAATCATGCAGCGCGGCGAACTGCTGCCCGACGAAATTGTCGCGGCAATGGTTAAAAGCCGTCTTGCTCAGGACGACTGCCGAGAAGGTTTTATCCTTGATGGTTTTCCACGGACAACACCACAGGCAGAACTGCTAAAGCAGGCTCTGCAAGAACTGGACAATGAGCTTGATGGAGTAATATTTTTCAAGGTTGAGGATGAACTGCTGCTGAAGCGGCTTTCAGGTCGTATCTCATGCAAAGCATGCGGAGAAATCTACAATCGTTATTTCCAGAAGCCAGCAGTCGATATGATATGCGACAAATGCGGCGGTGAACTGTTCCAACGTCCCGATGATTCAATTGAAACCGCCCGTGAACGGCTGAAGGTATTTTATGAACAGACTGAACCGCTGATTGATTACTATCGGCAACAAGGGCTGTTACTGACTATTACTGAAGTAGAAAAAAATAAAGCTTTCGCCGCCTTGCTGGAGTTATTACAGTAATGGCCGGGAAAAAACATTATATAATCCATACAGCGGAAGATATTGAAAAAATCCGCATAGCGGCAATAGCGGCGGCAACAGTACGCAAACAGCTTCCGCCGCTGGTAAAGCCCGGTATGTCCACCAAGCAGGTCGATGATCTGGCAGGACAGCTGATTGCCGCGACCGGTGGTAGCAGTGCATTTCTCGGCTATCACGGTTATCCGGGACAGATATGTATTTCGATCAATGATGAAGTTGTTCACGGTATTGGCCGTCCTGAAGTCATCTTACAGGAGAATGATTTAGTCAGCATTGATATCGGAGTAAAACTTAATAGCGGCATTGGGGACAATGCCACCACATTTGTCTTAGGCGAACCGGACAATGATACTGCCCGTTTGCTGAAATACACAGAAAAGGCCCTTTATAACGCCATCGACAAAGCAGTCAAGGGTAATTTCATCAAAGACATCAGCAGTGCAATCGCCCGCACTGCTAAACAGGCACGACTCGGTGTCGTCAGGGAGTATGTCGGACATGGTTGCGGACTCGCCCTGCATGAGCCACCGGAAGTGCCTAATTTTGT
This sequence comes from Victivallaceae bacterium, assembly GCA_021647315.1. Taxonomy (GTDB): domain Bacteria; phylum Verrucomicrobiota; class Lentisphaeria; order Victivallales; family Victivallaceae; genus JAKIUY01. The sequence goes on along the minus strand of JAKIUY010000082.1, from coordinate 8,893 downwards.
CAGTAGTTTCCGTGGGCCGCAACTGCGCCCGGGCATGGTGCTGGCAATTGAGCCGATGTTCAATCTCGGCACCTATAAAGTGATGACAGATCGTGATAAATGGACCGTTCGCAGTCGGGACGGCAAAAAATCGGCTCATTTTGAGCACATGGTACTTATTACCAATAACAAACCGGAGGTTTTAACGTGGCAAAAGATGTAATAAAAGTAGAAGGTGTAGTCAAGGAATTGCTCCCGAACACAATGTTTAAGGTGGAATTGGAAAATGGACATATCATAACCGCTCATATCAGCGGAAAAATGCGCATGAATTATATTAAAATTCTGCCAGGTGATAATGTTACAATGGAAATGTCATCTTATGACTTAACTAAAGGCCGCATTACCTTTAGGCAGAAATAATGAAGTATCCGGGAACGATTGGTATTATCGGCGGCATGGGCTCCGCCGCAACAGTTGATCTGTTCAAGAAAATCGTTGAACTCACCCCGGCGGAAAAAGATCAGGACCATCTCAGGATTGTCATTGATAATAATCCGCGTATCCCGGACCGATTGCAGGCGATTTTTCACGATGGTGAAGATCCAGTCCCAGCCATTCTGGCAATGGCACAAAACCTGCAAAAAATCGGGGCCGATTTCCTGTTGATGCCGTGCAATACAGCACATGTCTTCCTCGAACGTCTGAATAAAGAACTCAATATACCGTTTTTAAGCATTATCGAATGTTCAGCCAAACATATCAGACAAACCTATCCGGCAACAACAAAAGTAGGACTGCTCGGCACTGATGTCACTATCTACACCGGTGCCCACCGCGAAATATTTGCCAAACATGGTCTGGAAATTATCATCCCGAATAAAGCAACTCAGCAAAGCTGTGTCTCAAAAGCCATCTACGGTAACGAAAGTCTGAAAGCAGGTAATATCACTGTTCCACGCCAACTGCTGACTCAAGCCAGCAATGAACTTATCAGCCTGGGCGCAGAAGTGATTCTGATGGGTTGTACCGAATTACCATTAGCGATGCGTCAAACAGATATAGCTGTCCCGATAATCGATGCCAACGCCGTCCTTGCCCAAGCCGCAATAGATTTGGCAGTTGAAATTTAGGCAATTGCGATAAATATTGAGCCTGCTCTTTTCTTCATAAATTTTCTTTTTTTCAGTTAATTCAGTGCTGTTACTTTGAAGTTTTTTATTTGTGCTATAACTTCCGCGCCGATGGATCTGAAACCTATTTTCCCTGTTTGGGGAATTTCTTCGGGAATTTCTTCCAAGTCATTAAAGCCACCCGCCAATTTGCCGTTGACCGCTAATTGCAGCAGTCCGGCTTTTTTGATGATTGTGATGTGATACCATTTGCCGATTTCTTCACATAAATCTTCTTGCTGTCCCATCATAAATATTCCTGGATTCCTACGCCAATTGCTTACCGCGGTGTGTTCACCTTTGTCATTGTAACGGCTGACGCTGACATGGTAACTGCGCATTCGGGGATTGTAGATATAATCAGCAAATATGCCTTCACGCGCCGGAAGTTCTGTTATCATATCTTCGCCATTTCGCCCCTGGGCGGCAATGAAGGTTATGACCAGACCTTTTGAGCTAATCACTTTCATGTCGTATTCAATACATATATTGTCCGGAAAATCTTTACGGCAGAATGCCATACAACCAGCCCTTCCCTGCCTCGAGCCTATACAGTTTAACTGCAAGACATTTTTTTCGGGTTGAGTTAACTTGCCACCACCTTCATGATGCCAGTTTTTTAAGTCAGCAAAATTATCATTATAGAGGACTTTGCCCTTTACTTTTAAAAGCCTGGGGATCTGCTGATCTCCCCATATTTTGCCCTTGCCGGCTTTAGCACTGAGTCCTTTGAGCTCTTCTATTGTTTGCATTTTTGGCCTGTTCCCTGTTGTAGATATTAATGTAATGAGGTGATTGCAAAAGTCCAACGCGAACATGATTTTTTATCATTTTGGACGAGTAGATTTTGATTTTTTAGCGATTGCCTTTCGCTACGCCCAGGCTCAGCCTGCCAAAGTGAGCATACCAATAGGCATGTAAATGAGCTCAAAATCAAAATCTACTCGTCCAAAATTAAAAATCTGCCGTGGAGACTTTTGCAGTTGCCTCTAATAACTAAAAAACGGGGTAAATGCCTTATTCGACATTTACCCCGTAATATTTATATGAACGGAATATTCCGCTCAAAAGATGCTTATTTGCCCTGCATCATGGCGTCAATATCAGCCTGAACCTCACCGGTCGGTTTGATGTTGAAATTCTCTACAAGTACATTGAGTACGGTTGGAGAAATAAACGCCGGCAGACTTGGACCTAAACGAATATCTTTAACGCCAAGATAGAGCAGTGCGAGCAGTACTGTTACCGCTTTCTGCTCGTACCAGCCAATATCAAATGAGATTGGCAGATCATTGATATCTTCAAGTTCAAAGACCTCTTTAAGTTTCAGTGCAATAACGGCGAGCGAGTAACAGTCGTTACATTGTCCGGCATCAAGGACACGCGGAATACCACCAATGTCACCCAGTTGCAGTTTGTTATAACGGTATTTAGCACAACCGGCAGTCAGGATAATAGTTCCTTCAGGCAACGCTTTAGCAACATCGGTAAAGTAGTCACGATCAGAATGGCGACCGTCACATCCAGCCATAACGATGAAACGTTTGATTGCGCCGGATTTAACTGCGTCAACTACTTTGTCAGCCAGAGCCAAGACTTGATTATGGGCAAATCCACCGACAATTTCACCGGTTTCGATTTCTGTTGGAGCCGCACAGGTTTTAGCCAGAGCAATGATTTCACTGAAATCTTTCACTCCGCCATCCGGGCGATCCACAATATGTTTGACTCCAGGATAACCTGCAGCACCAGTAGTATAGATACGGTCTCTATAGGCATCTTTTACCGGCGTGATACAGTTAGTAGTCATCAGAATAGGACCGTTAAATGAGGTGAACTCTTTACTCTGTTTCCACCATGAACTACCGTAATTACCAACCAGGTTATCATATTTCTTGAATGCCGGATAGTAATGAGTCGGCAGCATTTCACTGTGAGTATAAACATCAACCCCGGTTCCGGCAGTCTGTTTCAACAGCTCTTCGATGTCTTTCAGATCATGACCTGAGACGAGGATACCAGGATTAGTACCGACACCGAGATTAACGGTTGAAATTTCAGGATTACCATACGCTTCAGTATTTGCCGCGTCAAGCAATGCCATAGTGGTTACCGCACATTCACCGCATTTCAATACAAGTCCGATCATCGCGTCAATCGGCAGATCTTTGACGGTAGAAGCCATCGCTTCCATCACGAAAGCGTATATGGACTCATCTTCTTTGCCCAATACTGCGGCATGGTGAGCATAAGCCGCCAAACCTTTGACACCGTAAATCAACAGTTCACGCAATGAACGGATATCTTCATTTTCGGTTGCCAGCACACCGACAGACGGAGCTTTGGCCGCGTAATCAGCAACCGTACCATTCCAAGTAGCACAATCAGCCAAGTCAGTCGGCATTTTTGCCGCATAATCAGTTTTAATACTGTTACGCAACTCAAGTGCCTCAGCAATTATTGCTTCAAAACGGTCGTTGTCAAAGTTGGCATTAGTGATGGTCATAAAAAGAGCTTCAGTAGTAAAATAACCGATCTTTTTATCTTCAGCCACGCCAGCCGCTTCAGCAACTGTTGCAATACCTTTAAGCACAAAAACTAACAAATCCTGTAAATTCGCAGTATCCGGTTTTTTGCCACACATACCGCTGACATCACAGACACTACCTTTACACGTTTCCTGACATTGATAACAAAACATACTCATTTTAAAATCTCCTTATGGTTAGGGTGAGTATTTCTATATATAATGAGGCAATGGCCCCATGATTAACCGGAATTCCGGTATGAACATAACCGGCTTCGCCGGAACTAATAATAGTAGCTTGCGACTTCCAGGCGCATAGGCAAATAATCCCCAAGGGGATTAGGATTTTGCGCCGGGACGTCGCAAACTACTAGCGAAAATACCTACCCGAGCGCAGCGACAGATGAAGCGTAGCGCAATAATTTCCTACTGGATTGAAAAACCGTTTTAATAAACTATAAATATAAACCATTTTTAGATTATTTCATGAAATTTCCCCACGTCAGGGAATATTCATGTTTAAAAAATCATTTTTCTCTACGCCTTTATCATGGTCAACAGCATTTTAAACCGCTGTTCCGCTTTTACCGCATGAGGAACATTCGCTGGCATAATCATAATTTCACCAGCGGCACAACTTACCGGTTCACCACCGATAGTCCATTCAGATGAACCGTCCAGGATCTGAACAATTGCGTCAAACGGTGCTGAATGTTCACTGAGCCCCTGTCCGGCATCAAAAGCAAAAACGGTCAAAGTTCCGACCTTTTTATTAACAATTTCCCGACTGACAATTGCCCCCGGTGCATATTCCGCCAGTCCAGCCAGATTATGAGCCTCTGATAATGCAATTTTATTAACCGAATCGATATTCATAATAATAACCTTATAAGTATGGCTATTTTGCCAAAATAGCCTTTTGTTTACATTATTTATCTTGAGAAGTGATTGTAAAAATCCAACAGCCCTACTACGCCAAGGCTACGAATGACAGACATGATTTTTACAATTGACTCTTAGGATCCACTCAAAATAAATTGGATAGTTTCGCGTAGGATGCGAACTGCTGATTAAGGAACGAAAGTCTTTACATAGTAGAACTATATAAATATTTTCGTGACGCAGAGCAGCGATTTGCAATCAAGCGAAAAGTCCAAATTATTTTTTTGTGGGCCCCTAAGCCAGTCTTGGCAAAACTGGCATACTTTCTAAGATAAAATTTCACCGCTGATTGAAATTACTTTCACGGTAAACGGAATATTTTTCCCTGAACGCTTCAGTGCTTCCTGAACAATAGCCGTTGTACCACCACAGCATGGCACTTCCATCCGGACAACCGTAATTGATTTAATATTATTCCGACTCAATATTTCAGTCATTCGTTCAATATAGGTCTCCGCCGAGTTATCCAGTTTAGGACAGAACATGGCAACCGCCTTACCCTGGATAAAATCACGGTGAAAATCTCCGTAAGAGAAAGCGGTACAATCGGCTGCCACTAATAGATCTGCATCTTTAAAATATTGGGCATCAGGATTGAGCAGGTGCAGTTCAATCGGCCATTGACGCAATTGTGATGATACTGAAGTTTCAGCACCGCAACATCCCGCGTCATCATCGCGTTCAATCACTTTTGCCAGCGTACCTGGACAGCCACATGGGCTTGCCGCCGGTTTTTCTTCAATATCAATATTAATCCCCGCATCTTTCAACGCATCAAGCGCTTCCTGATAGTAGGCGGTTTCGTTATGATCCTTCAGATGTTTCAAATGCGCCTTGATGGTATTTTCGCCTTTAGGAATAATATTTTCTTCCATTACCCGACGTTCATCATAGGCATCAGCTTCACGTACTTCAGTTGAAATCGCGCCTTGCGGACAAGTGCCGATACAGGCTCCGAGCCCGTCACAGAACAGATCGCTGACCAGTCTGGCTTTGCCATCAATCATCTGCAATGCTCCTTCAGGACAATCGGGAATACAAATTCCGCAACCATTGCATTTTTCATCATCAATTTTTATAATTGTTCGTTCCATAATAATATTTCCTTTATTTAAGAGACGATGCATGCATCGTCTTTACAAGTATTTCAAACACCCAAGTACCAAACTCATCTACATATCATCTTTTTTTCGGCTTCCCACAATGCTTTGCCTTCAGCCTCCAGGTCAAATTTATAATTGCTCATGCCCCACTGTTTTATCAGCATCCGCATCGGACCGAAAATAATTCTGAACATTATAGTCGGATCAATGTCATTACGAATTTCTCCGTCTGCTATCCCTGCCCTGATAAACCCTTCGATACGTGCTTTATGCTGATGCATCATTTTAAGCATTCTACCCGCCAAAACCTCATTTGCCCGAAAATTTTCCTCCGACATCATGACACGTGCCAGTTTGGGATGGGCTGCACAGCTCTGATAACGATCCAGCAAAAACAGCTCAATCTTCTCAAGTGCAGAACAGTCCGCACTCTCAGACTTATCAAGTACATCCGATGCCATTACCGAAAATGCATCAAGCACCGCCTCAATAATCTCAAATTTATTCCGGAAATGGCGATAGATTGCAGGTTCACTGATCCCAACAGCCGCAGCAATATTTTTCATTGTCAGATTCTGCATACCGCGATCTGCAATCAAACCAATACTGATGTCAATAATTTCCTGTTGTCGTAAACTTAATTCCATTACCTTTTCCATGTTAGTTAATTTTAACTAACCTAAATATAACCAAGTTAGTATCATTTACAAATGAAATAATAAAAAAGTTCAGATTTTCTTTTTTTAATGGCAATGCACTCTAATTTCAGAAATCCTTACCCCGGTGTAAAGTTTGAGCTGAAGTGTTATCAGAGGAAACTGTTAAAGGCCTGATTTTGGGTCGAAGCTGCCACCTCTAAGCTGGTAGCAAGATAGGAAAGATATAATTTAACTGTAGTGTCTGCTTTATAATCATATTTTTCGCTATAACAGTAATTGAAATATTTTCTCACCCAATTCAGATAGTTGCGAAACTGCTTTAGTTTTTCATAATTATTCAGCCGCTCTGAAATGTTTAATTTGAGAAAACGCTTTACCCAGGCAACGTAATAACCTCTTTTTTAGGTAATTGCAAAATCATTGTCTTTTACATATTGTTCATAATCAATAAGTTGCACCTTAGCCCCTTTAGTATAATGATATACGAACGTTCGTATATCATCGTAATATAGATAAAAAGCGAACGTTTTCACCTCTTTTTTACCCAAAAAATGACTTTTCATATTTTTTTACAATATATTACAAACGTTCCCTATTTCTAGATATCACTAGATATTACGAACACCACACTCGCGTTAAAAAACAGTATTTGCAATTATAGCTTACTATGGTATAATATACTGTCCTGCTCAACTCATACAGGAACAATTACGGGGAAACACAGGGATAAACAGCTTATTTATTACAACATTTAGCCCTGATTGATAAATTTTATCAAAAATATGAAGATATAATAAACAAAAGAGGATGTGTGCTGAAAAACAGAGTACAGAGGTAAATAATAAGTGATTGAAGTAGAGCTATAACAAAGGCTGATTTTTTTGTTAACACTTAACAAGCATAGGAGGCAAAAAAATGGGAAAAAGAATTTATAGGATGAAGATTTTTTTAGCCATACTTATCTTGGCAGGATTGATTCTTCCCACAGGCGCAGTCTTTGCAAAGGACAATAATCATAAACCGATAACTCAGAAACTCATAAAATTAGTGGAGCAAAATCCAGAAATCGGAAACATGTTGAAAACATCCCTTGCAAAAGCCAAAAAAATCAATCCTGATCCGAAAACGAATCCTGCTCAGAGCTTGTCGGACTATTATGATTTCATAGATAGGGCATCAGAGCTCATCCCGCAGGACGTACTTGAAAACCCGTCCAATCTCGCACATGACCAAATACTGCAAAGTATCTGTTACTTCTATTTTCTGGTTGACCAACCCTTGACTGAATTAAAAGACAAGGGTCTGTATAAGAATGCAATTCAGTACTACAAACCTTTTTCCTCATGGGTGCGCAATTATGCCAAGATTTGGGGAGCGTTTCTTGATACCGAAAAGTCATGGAATAAAAAAAATTATCAGGAGTTTTATAACGATCCGCGCTTCGGTTTAAAGAAAGGGTGGTATGAACCCTCATCTAATTGGAACACCTTTAACAGATTTTTCTCTAGATACTTAAAATCGCCTAATATGCGGCCTATCGCTTCGCCAAGCGACTCGGCAGTCGTTGTTTCTCCGGCTGATTCCGTCCCTCAGGGAATGTGGGCAATTGATAAAAATTCAAATATCCAGGTACACGGCGGGCTTAAAGTTAAACTTACGACTTATTACAGTATCAAGGATCTGCTTGGCGAAGACAGTAAGCACAAGGATGACTTTGCCAATGGCGTGCTCACCCACACTTTCCTTAATGTAAATGACTACCACCGCTATCATTTCGCTGTTGGCGGAACAATTAAAGAAAAGAAAAGCATAGTGCAAAATGTTGCTTTGGAGGTGGAGTGGAGTCCAAAACATGGCAGATATGTTCCAATCGATTCGACAGGTTGGCAGTTTTCTCAGACCCGTGGTTATGTAATAGTGGATACGGAAAAATATGGGCTAGTGGCACTTATTCCCATGGGTATGGCTCAGGTGTCTTCTGTCAATTTTGAGGATAATGTCAAAGTGGGAACCACTCATAAAAAAGGCGACATGCTCGGTACTTTCCTGTTCGGGGGATCTGATTTTGTTATACTTTTTCAGAAAAGTGCTGGGTTTAAAATTACGGTACCGACAAAACATAAAGTAATCACGAGACCTGATTCCAACCATGGACACAAAATGACAAACTATAAGCACGTTTTAATGGGTGAAGAGTATGGCGTAATGCATGGGCAAACTAAATAAGTTAAAAAACTGGTGATTAAACAGCGAACCTGTGAGACAGGAAAAATCAACAAAGATATTTTGATAACAAACAGATTCATGCAATCATCTTTCGCGACGCGAAAAGATGATACATGATCTAAGCGTTGTACTAATAAATATTAGCCAATATTTTTTTCCCTGCGGTTCCGGCCAAGTTAAGTTCTCTTTAAAAAAAACTTCATTTTACTGGCATTTTATGTCAATATGTTTATAATGCTGAAATGGAAACCTTATCAATAACCGACAGCCGCCGCACCGAATATG
>JAKIUY010000081.1 GCA_021647315.1 Victivallaceae bacterium | reverse complement strand
TAGGACAGCATAGTTTAAAACAGGGGGGTACTTTTGAGAAATTGAACAAAATTGAACAAAATTGAATGACTTGAATGGAAAAAATTGTTAAATCAGGTAGTTTTTATAATTGTTAGGACAGGTGTGATTTCATATAACCGTTTCAAGTATAATGGTACAGATCCGGACAAACAGGCCGGTATAATGCTTGGAAATATTCAGAACGCAACTCAAGGCTGGAATTATTGTTATAATAACACGGTGTTTTTATCTAAAAACGGAATAATTCTAAGTGCCTATGGTAATTACTGGAAAGTGAAAAATAATATTATTCAATCCAGTACCAAATATCATATTTGGGCAAAGGGCGGTTCGACGGCTTATCCTAATCGTGAGTGGGATTATAACTGCTTTTGGTGGGATGGAGTGAACAAGTTTAATTTCGCGGGCACTGAATCTAACATTAGCCTCTGGAGGACGGCAACGAATCAGGACTTGAACTCATTAGTTTATGGTAATGTTTTTGCCAGTGAACTTCGCCTTGCGGCAGATTCTGATTGCATAAACAGCGGAACACCGGTTGGCTTAACTGAAGATGCTGACGGGGATCCGATTGTTGGCAATCCTGACATTGGCTATGATGAATATACTAATTGAAAAAATAGAAAATAGTAGATTATAAATAAGGCAATAATTACGGGGTTTAGTGATTCTTGTTCAATGAAAAATAAAGGAATTAATATAATGGGTTTTATGAAGTTATTAGGGATTACTGTGCTTGGTTTCTGGCTGTGTGGGGTTGCTGTTGCGGGTGAAAAAGTTGCAATTGGGGTCTATGGACAGGGGCATGGAGTTAATTCCATGATCTCATTTTTACAACGGAATGATAATTATAATGTCAAACTGTTTAAAAGTATTACGCCTGAAAATCTGAAGCAGTATAAGGTGATTGTTTTTAATAATAGCAGTCAGCTTATGAATAAAAATGATAAACGTATCGTGACTGTATTAATGAACTTCGTTCATAACGGTGGCGGTATACTGTTCACTCATAACGCCGCCGCTTATCGTGGCATGTTCAGTAATCCGCCATTTCCGTGGATAGGTTTCAGCAAAGCACGGATTGAGGATCGTTTGGTCAAAGGTACCGAGTCCGGTGTCGGAGCCGCGTCGTCTGAAACTCATCCGATTGTTCGAGGCTGGCTAAAAGATTTTGATCACATGTATCTTGATCATATTTCGCTGATTGTCGGCAGCCGCGGGACTGTTGTTGCCAGTGACCGCTATAATCAGCCGGTGGTTATAGCGGGCGAACCTTTTGACGATTCCAATGGACGCGTTGTGATGATGGGCTTGATGCCCGCGCTCAATTCCGGGGATCATGATGAAGAACCCGTTGGTCTGGAAGGTAAACTGGTCAATGAATCTGTTAAATGGCTGATGGCGGGGCATGCGGCTAAACAAGTTGATTTGAAAAAAACTTCTCAGTTATATGCCCGTGTGCGGCGGAAATTAATCCGCGAACATGAAAAAAATGCGGGGCAGGGGATAAACACAGCTCAATTGAAAAAGTGTAATTTTGACTGGAAAGGCATTTATATGCCAGGCAGATATTTACCAGTAATGAGCCGGAAAGCTGCTGAGATTCTCTGTGCTGATATGAAACGTATGGGGTTAAACGCCCTTATTTTACCTGGCATCGGTTATGGCGTTGCTAATTTTCCCAGCAGTAAAATTTTGCCGGAATCGTCCGTGATCAAAGACAGCCAAATTGATTATCTTAAACTTATCTGTGACGCAGCGGCTAAGCAGGGGGTTGCAGTTTATGGCATGGTGATGCCGTTCAATGCTGGATTTGCGGGTAACCCTTCAGAGTTCTTACGTGAATATCCCCAATTGCTGCAATTAACTGAACATGAGTATACAACTGGAGTTACCAGCCCATATAAAGTTGCAGTTCCTGCATTATGCCCGGATAATCCGGTGGTTAGAAACCGGATGATTGCTGCTGTCGGTGAGATGTTACGCAGCTATCCACAAATGGCGGGAATTTCATTGGATTATATCAGATATAAAGATGATAAAGCCTGTTTTTGTAAATATTCCCGTACGAAACGGCAGGAATTTATGGTTGCGCATCCTAAATTATCTTCGGCAGCCGCTAAAGAAAAGTTTTCAGAACATGGCATTGTCTCTTTTGTCAAAGAGTTGCGTGAGGCTTTAAATAAAGTACGTCCGGGAATCAAAATTCATGCCTACACTCACCCCACATGGGCAAATAAATTTCCGTTGGATATACATTCAAAACGGGCAAGCGCGGCTGTGTTAAGTGATACAAATTTCAAAACTCCTGAGCAATGTTATTACGCTGCGCTTAACTTAACGCGTAATGCCAGACGTTATTACAAAAATACCAAAGCGGCGCCGTTGGCAGATTTGGCACATGGAAAACCGTTAAAACGATTCAGAAATGAAATCAGAGTTATTGGTAAAGCCGGTGCCGACAGTATCACTGTTTGGTCTTATGGTAATTTCTCCGGTCTTAATCAGGCACTGCCTAATATCCCGGCGATGAAAGTGCTGTGCGAAGAGTTGAATGGCACCTGGCAGGAACGCGCTCCAGTTAACCCGGATGAATTGGCTCCCATAATTCCGGCACGCCGTAATTTGATTAAAAACGGTTACTTTGCTCCGGATAAGAGTTCAAACCTGACCATGAACAAAGTTTCCTATAAACAGCCGGGTAAAATAGGCAAGCAGTGCGCGATTTTAGCTTCAGGAGCGTCAATAAAAACACCGCTGTTTAAAACTGCACCGGGGGTTGATTACGCTGTCAGTGCATACCTTAAACTGAGTAATCCGAATGACGCTGATAAAGTTTACGTTCGGTTGTACTTTTTTAATAAAGCTAAAAAATCAATTTATTGCCGAATCAGTCGGGTGCTGCCGGTTACGAGATGGCAGCGGGTGCATATAACTCGTTATGGTCCCTGGAGCGCACTCTCAGGTAAATCAACGGTTTATGTTGGTGCAGATATTTTTTCCAGAGCCAGCAATAATATAGAAATTGACGGGTTTAAACTTGAAAAAGGTATGTTGCCGTCACAGATTAAACAATAGTGGCTTTTTTATGCAATAGAAAATTGTATTGTGCCCGTAGGGGAGCTCTCGATGAGAGCCACATAGGAGCATCGGCGACTAAAATAACGTTTTATTAGCGTCGCTGGTGCGCCGAATGCCGGTCTCATCGAGACACTGGCACTACTAGTTCCGGCAACGCCGATTATGTTAATCTAAATTAGGAGTAGTACTAATGAAATTTTCAACTTTTAATAAAATAGCTCTGACCATTGTTTTAACAGTAATGTCAAGTGGTATTTTTGCCGCGACAATCAAATGGACAGGGAGTGCCGGTAAATGGCATGATGCAAAAAACTGGTCCCCGGCGCAGGTTCCAGGCAAAACCGATGATGTTATTTTTGACAGTAAAAATATGACAAAAGTGATAATTGATCAGCCGGTAGAGGTGAAAAAATTGGAAGTCACCGCGAATGTTAAAGGCATATTTAAACAGTTAGCGGATATAACGATTACTGATTTTATACTTGCAGGCGGCAAATGGTATGCTGGTAAAGAGAATATTATCTGTAGGCGTAATTTTTTAATTGAATCAACTGGAAAGTTTTTCAAGGGAGCTTCAACTTTGGCTATGACAGGAACTGGGAGTCTGAAAGTAATGTATCTGAACAACGTAATAATGGCATTCAAAGGTCACACCACCACGCTCTTGCGTTCACTTTACCCGATCAATATTGAATTGCGCGGCGGCACTTTATCCGGTAAAACTGGTATTACATACTACGATGCCCCAAAATCTATGAAAGGCTTTTCAACCACTAAATTAGAACTACGTTATATTACCATCAGAGCCAGTAAACCATGTTTTATGACGCTACCGTCATTAACCATGAACGGTAAGCTGTATCTTAACAGTATTAATACCAAAGCTGTATATAATCTTGAAAAAGGGTCAACGTTGAATGTTACTGACTTAGGCATTTGCGGTAATAGAAATGGCACCTCTGAACTGGTTCTTGATGGTGGAAATATAATTGCAGATAGAATTTATATTGGCTCAAACAAGAAAGATTCGGCTGGTGGATTGCGGCTCTATGGTGGTAAGCTGACCTTAAAAACAGGACTTTATCTCTACAATAAAAATTCATCAGTCGTGCTTGCCGATGAGTTTCCAAAACCCAAAATAAAACTTAATCAAGGATCTGTTACAACAGAATAAAAGATGAATAATGATAACCTTGGCACATTAGGTGCTATTCAGTTAATTAATGGTCACAATAGTAAAAACATTGCAATGTCCGATGAAAATATTAGTATAATTGAGCAAACTACCCGTAATGAAAAATCAGTTGAACGGCAACTGCGCATAACCAATAATTCAACCGAACAACTTTGGCTCGAAGTTAGATTTTGCATTCCTCTGAATGCAGTGTCAAGCGACCAAAATCTTCTGTTCTGGGACGGCTATTCCGAACGGAAAATCGTGGAACATGAGCATATACTCGGCATTAATGCTGACCCGGTTGACTGTCCGCAGCCCTTGCCGGATAAACTTTTCCCGCTTAGCGAAGGGTTTAAGCAGAAAATGCTTGAAGAGTCTGGGGACAACGGGCAGGTGGTTATAAATGTGATGTTTTCCGGGCCATGCAAGCTTAATGTGTTGCCTTTATGTGCGATCTATGACTGCGACAGCTGTCTGGGGATTGCGATTGATCCGCATCAGCTTTATAGTTATCAAAGCTGTGGAATAAAAGCTGGCAATATCTATAAATCGGTTAAACTGGTTATTGATCCTAGCACAACGGAACAGGTTACATTTATAACATTTACCTGCTCCGGTAAATATGGTTTCAGAGCTGCGCTGGCGAGCTACTACGAAATATTTGACGACTGCTATAGTTGCAGACCGGGTATTGATCCGCGATTGAATGGAAGTGCCGAGACTAGCAGTTATACCATTGAACATGATTGTGCTGAATTGTTATTGGAAGACCGGCGGCGGTTCGGTGCGGATTGGGTCTGGTCAATGCACGCCTACGCCACAGAAGGCCTGCTGTTTCCCCGACGTGACGATCATGACCCGTACGGGACTTTTGTTGAAGATGGTGTGTTAGGCAAATCATACGATGAATTCATTGAATATATTCAGCAGGCCTATGATAATGCTGATGAATCGACCGCAATTGCCTATTATGTCCTGCCGCAGATTCTAAACGAAGCAGTTATGCGGGAGCATTACCCTGAAGCTGAGTGGCTTAACAGTAAAGGCGAAACTTTACCTTTAATAGATTTTGGCGCAGAATCACATAGGGAACATTCCATTGCTGTTGCGGTATTACCCTGGGGCGGAGCTTACGGCAAAAGATGCGCAGAAGATATTCAACTCATTGCTGAACAGATCAAGCCCGCAGCCATTGCATTTGATAATGTAGAAGGCCCACGCATGGATTTTGCCGAACATGCGCAAAAATGTCCGGGCAGAGCATTTACGGATGGGAAAGTTTATGTCACCCAGGCGATTGCCTATGCGAAATTGATGCAGACGGTGCGAAAACAGCAGACCAGACATGGAGTGCAGCTTGGCGTTGCCGGTAATCATTCCGGCTCATATCATACTGCTGTCCTGACCGATTGTGCTATTGTCGAACATGGTCCCTGGACTGATGTGGACGGGGCACTTGCCCTGCGTTATGATATGGGTGCTAAACCAATTATCTACTGGGGACCCAAAGAGTTTAATCATTCAGCTGATTATCAAGGGGAAGCACTTGAAGCTAAACTGACAGAATTGAATATCTGGTTGTTTCTGTTTTCGCTCCGCACTGGAATATTACCGAATCCTGCACATAATATTAAAGGCTATCCTTTTATGCAGCAGCAACTGCCGCTTTTACGGCAGCTGGCCGCTGCTGGCTGGGTGCCGGTTCCGGGTGCGACTTCGGATACAGATCAAATTTCGGTTCAGCGTTACGGCACCAGCTACTTGACTATAGTCAATGAGAACACTGAATCACAAACCGCTACAGTAACTATTGAGAAGCACTATTTCAGTTCAGAATTATCACAACCTGTCGCCATTTACGGGAAAATGGGGCAGTTATCGACTGAAGGTAACAACTGGTTACTGCAACTTGATATTCCTCCACGGCAAGCCGTGGTTCTGGCGTTCAAAGCACAGCCTGAAGAGTGTTGCTATGATAGGCGTTTACTTGACTTTAAATTTATTGAAGGCACTGAAGCACTGTCACAAATTATTATCAGTAATCCTGAATCAAGTGCGGAAAAGTTTGCGGCACAGAGAATAGTCAGTTATTTCAAATATTACTCTCTGATGCAGCGTTTCGGCAATGAACTACCGACCAGGAAGCCGGATAACTATCAGGTTTATCTGTTACGGGATATTCAGGATCGACCAGTTCCGGATATCCCAATCTTGAATAACGAATTTGAAGCCTGTTTACCAAATTCAATCGTTATAGCCCAAAACAGTTCTAGTGATGCAGAAAAAATTTCTATTACTGCCGGTCGGTTGAAAATAAATTATTCTGATAACCAGGATTTAGATAAAAATATTTCAGGTTTGCTGAAATATCTTGACCGTAAATATATTGTTAGTGGCAGAAAGTGGTTTGAGATGCATCGTGCTCAAAACAGTCAGGAAGCTTTATTAATGGGAGCATTGCAATAGGGAATGAGTAATAATACTATAAATGATAATATGTCTGACAAAGAAGTGCGGGTTGCAATCATCGGGGCTGGACAACGCGGTAAATCATTCGCTATTCATCTGCCATTTATGGATAATGTCCGATTAACGGCAATCTGTGAGTTAAATGAGGATCGGCTTGAGACATTTATCAATGATAAAACCGTCTTTGGAGATGATGCACAAGCAACTAAAAATGCGCTGAAACGTTATGATAATTTTGATCAGTTACTGGCTGATGATCTCTGCGATGCAGTGATAATTACTGTACCGGACAAAGATCATCGTGCAATTGCAGAAAAAGCTTTTGCCGCAGGTAAACATTGCTTGCTGGAAAAACCTATGGCAACGAATGTGGCTGACTGCCGGGCAATAATAGCCGCCCACAAACAGTCGAACTGCATTCTTCAGGTCGGCTTTGTGCTGCGTTCGACACCATTTTATAAAAAAATTAAATCTATTGTTGATTCCGGGGTGCTGGGGCAGATTATGTCAATCAGTGCCAGTGAATTTTTAAGTGTTCCACATAGCGTCAGCTATATGAGACGTTGGCACCGTAAAAAAGCCAATTGCGGCAGTTTTATGTTAACCAAATGTAGCCATGACCTGGATATTCTTTCCTGGCTGATTGGTAGCAAACCAACTCGTGTCTCATCCTTTGGCGGTAATGATTTTTTTCTGCCTCAAAAACAGCCGGCAACTCATTGTTCAATCTGTCCACAAAAAGCTGCCTGTTCGTATGAGTTCACTAAACAGTCTATGAAAGGGGTGCATATTGGCAATGAAGAGAGTGAAAACCTGTCTAAATATGATTTTGATCTTTGTGTTTACAATAATGATAAAGATATTGTCGATAATCAAATTACCAATATCGAGTATGAAAACAATATTCGGGCACAATTTTCACTGCAGTGTTTCTATCCCTACGAATCGGAGAGAAAAATCCGCATCAATGGCTCTGAAGGTTACTTGGATGGGAGATTCTGCGCCAATAAGATTGTCGTGATAAAAAATGACAATGGAGCAAAAACGGTTATAGATTTCACTGCGCAGACCGCAGGTGCTTGCGGACATAATGGCGGCGATAAACCGTTCCTCAAGGAGTTTATTAATTGTATTATTACCCGACGCGAGCCGTCGGCTGATTTGCATGCGGGACTTAATTGTACCATTCTTGCTATGGCAATAGATGAATCTCTCTTATCAGGTCAGGTAGTTACTGTATAAATCAAAAATCTGGCGTGGCGACTTTTGCAATTGCCGTTTTAAACAGTAGATTAAGCAGATGCTATAAAAAAATAGGAAAAATTTATATTATGACTGCTGATTTATTGATTGAACGTTTGGCGTTACCTGAAGCTAGCCATGAAGCTATTCAAAAGCAATGGAGCGAGGCTGCTGCGGCCGGGTTTGGCGTTGATGCCGATTTTCTGAATGAGGTGCAACTTGGCGACAGTATATCGTGGCTGGGGATTCCTGAAGCGGATATTGCGTTAATTATTTCTACTGCAACTGAGATCAGAAACAATCCTGATTTGCTGATATTTGCCAAGCTGGCTTACTGGGTGCAGAATAGGTCGGATGAACCGAGATTGATGTTACAATTTCCGGAACTGCAACACCTGTTGCCGCATGGTTTCGGTGTTTTTTATCTGCTGATTATCTTGCAGGCGGTGCCGGGTATGGTGGCAAATTATCGTGCACAGGGTGTAACTGAAGCTATTATCCGTGATACGTTGGGTTCTATAGGGTTGCGTTGTGAAAATCATCGGGTTGCCTATGGCGAGTCCGGAACCTTGGTTAAACAAACCTGTTGGAATCGTCTCTATGTTGATGGTGAAATTTATAAGCTTGGACGGTTTGAATACAAATTGATTCCGATGTCTGATTTGATTGAGGTCTACCGACATCGTCAGCATGGTCGAGTTACTGCGGTGATAAAACGACCAACGAAGTTTGCCGCGGATGGGTTTGTTGACAGTGATGGCAGTGCTGAAACGGTTGGTGAAAGCTGGAGTTCGGTCTATAAACTTTCAGCTGAACAACTTACTGCTACACCAGTTTCACCTTATGGTTTTGCACTGAAAAATCCAGTGACGCTATTGCTGACTGATTGGGAACGGGTATTGGGTGAAGATGATTGGATTATTGACATGCACATTCCACCGGGCGGCAAGATGTCGATTGACAAATGCCGGGAATCATTTGAGCTGGCATTGGATTTCTTTGCAGATAAATTTCCTGATAAACCGAGTCCGGCGATCTACTGTAGCTCATGGATATTCAATACTCAATTTGAACGTCTGCTTCCGCAATCAAATATGGCAAAGTTCATGCGTGAACTTTATTTGTTTCCTGCCCCGTCAAGTGGACGTGACGGCATCTTTTTTGTCTTCTGCCGGGAAGAGGATGATCTGTCTCAGGCACCACGGGATACAAGCTTGCAACGGGCGATGCTGAGTATTTTGGAGTCCGGCGAAAAACTGCGTTCATCCGGCATGATTTTTCTCAGGGATGATATAAATAAGTTCGGTACAGCCTGTTACCGCAATCAATAGAGAATTTTAACCACGAAAAGCACAGAGCAGCAAAGCCGCAACCCAAAATATGACAGAATCATTTTTTTTAAAGTTTTTTATTATTAATTTCAAGTGATTTTTGTATTTGTTTGATGTTTTAGATTTAGGTTTAAATTTATTTTATTTATGATAACTCCAAGCATGAGAAATATTATTGCAGTAATAATGCTTATTATGATCTTAGATTTTTTGTTATTTTTCATAGAAACCTCTTTGCTCTCTTGTCATTTCTATTTTCTACAGATCAAGATTTCTGATTTTTGACAGGATAACAGGATTTACAGGATTAAATAAACATCTCGTCTACCCTGTTATCCTGTCTGAAAAATTCCGGCGCAGCCGGTTATGTTCATTTTTTTTATTTACACTGTAGGTTTGTGACGGTCGTAGATTGATTTTACGGACTCTAATAATCTTCTGGCGGCAGCCTCCTGGGATAGAAATTTATAGGCTTGATTAAAATTACTGATAACTAAATTTTCTCTTGCCGGTTGGGTCGTTACTAGATCAATCCATTCAACCAGTTTCTTCATATAGGCGATGCCGGAGAGATCGACACCGGATAGCCTGGATTCAAAATCGCTGTCAAACAGTTCATGGAGCCCTTCAAAGTCCATCCCATAAGCATCTATAGCCATTTTTTCGGTCAATGTTTTAAAAGAGTTCAGAGCAATACTCATAAAAAACGGGATACAGGATGCCGCTAACTCATTGAGAGCGTTTTCCCAGCCCCCGGCAGCGCTGGCAACTACGCCGACCGTATTTAATGCGGCAAAGTTTCTGTAGACATTATTCAGTTTTTTCAAGGTGAATTCTTCCCCGAGGTGAATGTATTGAATTCCCATGGCGTTGGCAAATTTCACGGTTTCCATAAAATATTGTTTGTCGTCAATATCCGGATGGGTAACGACAAAGATAACCGGCTTGTGGCGGGTGATTCCGTAATAATAGGCGACAAGCATGGCCTCTTTGATTCGCTTGCGGTAGACCGGCCTTACCGGTGACAGGAAGTAGACTGAATCTTCAGCTAACGGGACGGTTGAATAGTGATATTGGTCGCCATCGGCAAAAATAGATTTAGAGGAGAGATAATCAATGAAGCCGGCATCGGGCTTGGCCGGGATGCAGGGTGAGCTGTTTTCGAATTCAAGAAAATCAGGCATTTCAAAGACATGATCAGCTTTAATCATGTAACGGTAGAGAAATTTTTCTTTCTGTTTAGGATTGAGGACAATATGATAAAGATTATCCATTTTATAGGGGCCGCCGGAATATTCCTGATCTGGAGAATTGGCGGAGATATATTTTAAGATAAATGGTTTAATACGTGAAATTTTCTCAGGGCGTTCGGCATCCGGATCCGCCGCATGGCTCAGAAAGGCACGGTTTGGATATTCTTCAATGATCTCCCGCAATGCACTGGCTGCCGCCGGATGGGCATGGCGCAGCGAGAGCAGGTTAAAAATTATGACCGGCGAATTATTGGGCGTAGCTGCGATGATTTTATCAACATCAGCTTTTATCGCACTTTTGTGTAATTCAAATAGTTCACACCATTCAGTTTCTGAGATTTTCTTTGTATTATCTGTTTCAGGGCCAACAGTAAATTCATTGCCAAAGAGTAACAGTGAATCAGGATGGTAGAAGTCCAGACGGTCAATGATGGTCGGTTTGCTGTCTGAGGAATCAATTTCATCATCTGAGTTCTCATGCAGTCCGGTAATGATATGAACATTAACATCAATACAATTTTTCAACATCGAACTGTATTCATCAGCCTGCATTGCCACACCGTCAAGGCCACCGTAACGCATTAGAATTACTGGCACTGTCAGCTTTATACCTTGTTCTCTTAATTTATCAATGATAGGTGTATTCATTTTCAGCTCCTTTGATTATAGAAATGATTAACAGCAGAATGATTTTTTTTACTGATTGTTTTTTGAAAACAGATTAAGATTCCTAACATCATCGTTTTTGTAATTCTATGTTGAATCTCTTTTTCGTATGAATCAGAGTCATTTGTTGGATTTTCTAAAGTAGGTGTCCACGTTCTAAAGAAGGTAGTTGCATTGCTTTTGTTTCAATTCCCTCTAATGTTGTCATGTCAAAACTTCAATTCTATCGATAATCTATGATTCAATCATCAGAAATCAAGCATTTTTTAATAAAAAGACTGTTTTTTGTGAATTTCTTGATGCAATAGAAAATTATTACGCTACGCTTCATCTGTCGCTGCGCTTGTGTAGGTATTTTGACAGGATGAACAGGATAAAACAGGATAAAATTAAAAAAAACTTGTCAATCTTATTAATCCTGCTCTAAAGAGTTACGGCAAAGCCGGTTTTGTTCATTGTTATAGCGGTTTATGGAGGGATTTGCAAATATTTTTGATTTTTTTTGCAATTAACGCTAATAAAGTTTATCTTAAGTTGTCATAGGGATGAACACAGTTGACTTTATTTGAATTAATAGGAAGTTGTAGTTTGACGGGATAAAACAGGATAAAATAAAAATCTTGTCAATCATGTCTAAAAAAGTTCTGTCAAAGCCGGTTATATTTAGCATTTATGCTCAGCGAGGTAAATAATGCCCCAAGAGGCAGTGGAAACAATTATTCATGATAATGAAGCGGCGTTGTTACGTTATGCCTGGCGTTATCTGCATGATGATGCATCGGCCCAGGATGCGGTGCAGGTGGCATTTATCAAATATGTTCACCATGACAAGGTGATTTTTAACCCGCGTGCCTGGCTGTTCAGAGCTGTACGCAATTATTGTCTTAATCTACTGAAACAACAGCAACGACGTCCTGAAATATCCTTAGAGCATACAGCTGAACAGTCCAAAGGGCATAGCGATGCCCCGGACACGGAATTGATTAATCGTGAAGATGGACAGATTATCCGGCGTTGTATTGATAATTTGAAACCTAAACATAAAGAGGTCGTAGTATTGAAACTGGAGCACGGCAGGAGTTATCGTGAAATTGCGATGATTATGCAGGCGACGGTTAGTAATGTTGGCTTTATGCTGCACGAGGCAATGAAGCAATTGAGAAGTGATTTAGCGGAGGAACTGGTAAGATGAATCATAAAAAAACACTTAGGTTGATAACCGACTATTTCGCCGGCGAACTTTCCGCACCGGTAAGTGAACAGCTAATGGCGCATCTCGAAGCGTGTGAAACATGCCGTAAAGAATTTGAAGAGTTTGATGAACTCTGGAGCCGTACCGGTGAGGTGTTAGCTGAAGATAGTACTATTGAACAGCTGTCGGACGAACGCAAAGATTTTATTGCTACTGCCAAAGCACTGGCGGCCAAGACAAAGAAAAAATCTCCAACGGTTACACGAAGAATTATTGAATACGGTGCGGTCGCAGCGATTCTGTTGATCTTTGCCGGAATGTTGCTGCCAGCTTTGAATAGTGCGAGAAGTAATGGCGTCATGCGTTCTGCCCGAAATGAAGCAGAATACAAGCGAATGGAAACTACTATGGTAGACATTGCAGATGATAAAATGACTGAAGGTGCTGATTCTGGCGGTGAAGCTAAAGAAGAATCAACTGCCCGGGCTCTGAAAATTTATCGTGATGGTTTGGCGAAACAGTCTGGTGTCAGAAGTAGAAATAGAAGAACAGAGTTCGCGGAAACTCCTATTGTTTTAAGTGGCACTGTTGCTAAAAAAACGGTGCGGAAACAGGTGAAAACTAAATGGGCTGCGGGGTTTGAAGCCGCAGATCGTGATGATACTTTTGGTGGTGATAGTAATCAATTTTCCGCTCGGAGATCGGCTCCCACATTGAAACAAACAGACGAACGTCTGTTTGTCGCTCGGAGATCGGCTCCTACATTGGGTAAAGATGCCAAAAATGAAGTGTTGCCAATGGAGCTTAAAGAATCTTTGGCCAGTGGCGAAGCCAGACATAAATATGCGTTAAGTAAACGTAAAAAGAGTAAAGCTAATGAATTGCAATTAGCTGCGCAAAAACCGCAGAGTAGTAGCTTGCGACATCCTGGCGCAAAAAGTCCGCAGAAGATTATTATGGAAAAACGGTTAAATCAGTCCAGCAAAAGTTTAGTAAAGGCGGATGCAGTTGAATCTAACCGTTTCATGGGCAAAATTGTGGTTGATCGGGCAGAAAAAAAGGGACTGTTACGTGAAACTGAAAGTTATGCGGATAAAGAAAAATCAAACAAAAAACGCCAACGTCGCATTCCGGTTCAGCGTAAAGTATTCAAACTCAATCTTAAACTGTGGAATATTACTACAGTACAAAATCTTCGGGTTTTGATGCAGCAACGCGGTTATCCGTTAACGGCACGGGTGTCGATTAACCGGCATGACAATACGCTAACATTTTATGACACCAGTGCTAATTTGATGAAGGCGGCAACTTTGTTCAGCAAACTTCAGGCGGCGGAAAAAGAGCTGAAAGATTTCCGCAATGGAATTCCAATGCTGAAAACCAAACTGCGTCCGGTATCAACCTTCTCAATTGATACTGATACCGCCTCTTATGTTCAGGCTAAACGGATGATCATGAACGGTCAACGGCCGGATCCGATGAAAATTCGCGAAGAGGAGTTTGTTAACTATTTTGATTATCATTACCGTTCGCCGAAAAAAACTGTTTTCGGGGTTTATCTGGAAGCAGCGCCAGCACCGTTCCGTTCCGGCAAAGTACTGTTGCGAATCGGCGTTCAAGGGAAAAAACTTGGGCCGAACAGCGGTACGGTATCATCTTATACAATACTGTTTGACGGTAGTGGCTCAATGGCGGCAGGTAATCGGCTTGAATTAGCTTTTCAGACTATGCAACTGCTGTTTAACCGGCTTAGCGTTAATGACCGGGTATCGTTGATCGTTTGTAATGAACAACCGGGGTTGCTGTTTGTGGGTAGGCGTGGTGGTAGTAAAGCGTCACTTTTTCAGCAGCTTAAACGGATTAAACCTGCCGGTGCGGCCGATTTTAGTGCTGGTCTGAGTTTAGCTTATCGGACTGCAATGCGCAATTACCTGCCGGGTGGCATTAATAAGGTCGTCATAATTTCTGACGGGATTGTTAAGTTGCCGAAAGCGCAATTGAGCGAGGTTATGAATGAAATAGACAGGAGTCGGCGTCGGGGCATTTCAAATATAGTGATCGGGGTCGGTGGTGACGGTGATGATCAGTTGTTGGAAAAACTGGCAGCGGCCGGTGATGGCAGTTATGTTTTTATTGATCGCAGTAAGGATGCAGTTGAACTGTTTAATCAACAATTTGATGCCAGATTCAGAGAGATCGCCAGGGATGTAAAAATCCAGGTTGAATTTAATGCCGCCGCCGTACCGGAATATCGTCAAATTGGCTACCGCAATCGCCAGCTGAGCAAAGCTGATTTCCGCAATGATAAAATCAATGCCGGCGAGGTCGGTTCAGGACAGTCCGTTACTGCACTGTATGAAATGAAACTCAATCGTGAATTGCCAGCTAAAATGATGTTGGCTATAGTTCGGTTGCGCTATAAACCAATTGACAGTGATGAAGTAATCGAAGAAGAGTTTGTCATCACATCGAATGAGGTTGATCGTAGTTTTGCCACTGCCACGCCGGGGTTCAAATTAGCCACGTTTGTCGCAGAATTCGCTGAATCATTGCGGTATCCTGAAACACCCGGCATCGCGTCAGGTTCAGGCGTTGCTGCTAAATTATCACCATTGTTTCACCGTAATTTCAGTAATGATGGCAAAGTCGCAGAATTGTTGATGTTGACGAGAAAGGTTAAATAAATTATGAATTAAAACGTTTGTAGTTCCCCTGCAGGGAACGAATGATGGTTGGTTGTATACCCACCGCGTTGCGTTGGGCTACGTTGAGAAATCCCTTACAGGGATAAATGAAAATTAAAATCATCCCTGAAAGGGATAAACACCGTAGCACAGGGTATCACCCTGTGAATGGGCACCACCCCCAAACAGGGTTCCTTGAATGGGAACAACAATGTGCGCTCGGAGATCGCAATTTATTAATTCATAATTGATGCTGCGCTCGGAGATTGCAATTTATTAATTCATAATTGACGCTGCGCTCTGGCAGAATGCCAACCTCTACGGCTTCGCCTACGTCATAATTCGTAATTTTAAAAAAAGGGAATATTATTATGAAAATGTTACACTATTTTTTTACGTTGTTGTTGCTGGTTACCGGATTTGTTGTTGATGCGAAAAAGATGATTTATCGGGCACCGGAAGTTAATCACAAAATTGAAAATTTATTATTGACCGGCACTATCAATGATCGCACGGCACGGTTTTCGGTGAAATTTGAGGTTGAAACCGAGTCTGCGGTTGATGTTCCACTATTGGCTGGGGCAGTTACGGCAGACTTTAATGGTAAAGTGCTGATTGATAAGCAAGGGTGGTTTGTTTTTAGTGATGATAGCAAAGTTATTCTGAAAAATGGTGCCTACTATTTGCAATGTGCCGCAGCGGGCAAGTACCGGGTGGCAATGGAATTTTATGCTAAAGTCGCGAGTAAAGGGACAGCACGGAGCTGTTCCTTTGCCCTCCTGCCAGCCGTAACTAGGCAATACAAGATAGCCCTGGCAAAGGGTAATGCTGACTACGAAGTGACTGGTGGACTGGAATCCAGCGGGGCTGGTAATGCTGTCCCGGATAAGGTGCGGTTAAATTACAGCGGTGTGATGTTACCGGCGGGTATCGTGGCAATGAGTTGGCGGAAAACTCTGCAACCCGGCAAAGCACCACTATCGTTGGGAGCATTTTCCGGTACGGTATGTTCTGTTCAGGCCGGAACTATTAAAATGAATAATGAGTATCGGTTTGATATTTTTCAAGGGAAACTGTCGCAATTGAAATTCAGCGTTCCGGCTGGAACTAATATTATCGGTGTTAAAGGTGATGCGATTCGTAATTGGGGATATTCAGAACAGCATAAAGAGTTGACGGTCAGTTTGAGTCAGGAACAGCTCAGCAGTTATCGGCTGAATATCATTGCTGAAAAATTTCTGCCGGAGATTCCATGTCCGTTTGCGATTGAACCGATTGTTCCGTTGGGTGTAATGCGTTATGGTGGGTTGTTAAAGGTTGGTTCAGGGCGGGGGATAAAACTTCTCTTGAAAAAGACTAAAGGTTTGGTGCAAATCGACAGCTCTTCCGTTGCCGGGCGCAAACTTCAGCAGGCATTGCTTGAATTGAATAATTCACGGCTGTTCAGTTTTTCCGGTGGCAACTATGCTTTTAACTGTGAAGCTGAGGCGGTTCAGCCAGCCTATACTGCCGAAATGAATCTCCAGCTGACCTATCGCGATAAAACCTTGCGCCTGCGCCTTGATTGTGCGATTGATGTCAAAGACGCTCCATTGCAGGAAATCACGCTGAGTTATGACAATAAACTTGATTTTAGTCGAGTTAGCGGCGCGGCACTCAGAACAGAAGATTATGATTTGCAATCACTTGCCGGGAAGAAGAGTTTGAAGTTGCCATTCAGTCGTCCATTGCTGGGGAAGACTAGTTTTTCGATCTATTTTGAACGTGAAATGAAAGATGTCAATGATTTTGAGTTGCCGCAATTTAAATTGAACGGGGTTAAATCGGTACGCGGTTATTTGATGTTGGCGGCGGAAAAAGGGATAAAATTAATTCCGCAAAAAATTAGTAATCTTACCCCGGTGCATACGGGATCGGTGCCGGTCAGAGTCGCCGGGATTCAGCAGGCTTACCTATTCAGATCAGCCGATTGGCAGGGGAATATTAAAATAGAACATGAGAAAAGCGCGATTTTCAATGAAGTATTCCATTTTGCTTCAGCAGCAGAAGGGACTGTCTATTGCAGCTCAATCTTTTTGTTTAAAATATCTGGTGCACCGATTCAGAGTCTGCGGTTCAAAGTTGCTGCCGGATATAATAATCTGGAATTCAAAGGCAGTAATATTATCAGTCGCCGCAAAGTTTCAGGCGACGCAACCTACAGTGTCTGGGAAGTGAAATTACGGGAAAAAGTTATCGGAGCAACAATGATGATGGTGGCGTATGAAATTCCCTTGGCGGATGGTCAACAGACCGTGCTTGGCGATACCAACTGCATCGATGCCGACTCCTCGTCCGGTTTTATTGCCCTGACCGGTAGAAAATCACTCAAAGTTACGGTTGCTGATAAGAATGAAAATGTTAAAATAATTGACGCAACTGAACTTCCCGCTGAGTATGCCGCGATTGTTACTACGCCATTGCTGAAAGTATTCCGTTGCAGCGGTTTGAAAACAGCACAACCGGTAGTCATTTCGCGTTACCTCAACAGTTCGCTGCCGGAAACGGTTATTGACCGGACAGTGGTTGCGGTTAATCTGGATGATAATGGTAACGCAGTAACAACAGTTGAATATCGGGTAAAAAACTCTATCGGTCAGTTTTTAGTGCTTAAACTGCCGGCGCAGTCTGATTTATGGTCGGTCGAAGTGGATGGACGGCGCAAACGGCTCTCCAGTGCTGACGGTAAACTGTTGATCCCACTGCCTCGTTATCAGAATATTAATCGCCCAATTAAAGTTGTCGTCAGTTATGCGAAGAATTTCGGTAAAATTGAGATGCGTAAAACGATTGTCGTTGCCGCCCCGCAAAGCAGTATCAAACAGCTGTTAACCAAGTGGTCGGTTAAAGTTCCTGAGAAATTTTCCATTGCCGCCTCTGAGCCACGGCCTGACGGTCACTTTGAAGCCTATGGTGCCGGCTTGACTGGGTTGGTCGGTCGTTTATATAAATATTTCATGCGTGGCTTGCGTAATGGAATGGTTATGGCGTGGATTATTGTTACCGTGCTGGTTGGCGTTATTATTTTATGCGCCCGGAAAAAATGGAAAGCGTTTACTGTTATTTTCAGCATACTGTTAATTATGTTCCTGATGGTGCTGGGCGGGTTTATGCTCCGGCAAAATTTTGATGTCACCAGCCAGGTCAATGTTATTATGAACCAGGTTGATTTTTCATCAGCAACTAACCTTGCAGGTTCAATGCCGCAGGTTAAACTTGAGGTAATCAATACCGAAGCCGGCTTGCCACAGAATTGGCTGTTTAGTCTTGGTGGAATTATTGCCGCCGCCGTGGCGATCGTTGGAGTTGTTCGGCTGAAATGGCGTTTGGTAAAAATCATCTTGACCGGTTTAGCTTTGACGTTGATCACTTTGGCCGCGGTTCAGTGGTTTAAATTAAGCCTCTATACTGGCTTTGGGCTGATTTCCCTGTTGCCGCTCGCATTTTCTGTCGGTCTCTGGCGGGTGATATGGTGCCGAACCGGTAAGGTGGTGACGATGGCACTTGGCGTGATGATGTTGATTGTAGTTGATGCCGGGGCGGCGATGCCGACTGTTAACAGTTTTAAATGTGCCGGGGTTGTTCGCGAAAAAGTGGTGACATTCAAGGCAAATGTGAATATTCATGCTGAAGAACCGGGTGAAATCAGATTGGTCTGGTCGCCAGCGCGGCTGACTGGCACTAGACTGCCGGATAATTGTACTGTCTCATTCCGTAACCAGGCATTTTATCTGAAAGTTGCTAAGGCTGGAGATTTTGAGCTATCATTTGACTTTATCATCCCACTGAATAATCAACAGGACAGTATGACTTTTAAACTGCCGATACCGTTTGCGGTGACCAATCAGATTACCGTAACTGCTGATAAGACGATGGTCATTAAGGCAGATAATGCGGTTAGAACTGATCAAACCGCAAATGTGAACAGTTTTTCCGGTTGTTTTGTTCCCGGTACAGATGCTCAATTTTCCTTGCGCCAACGGGGTAAAGTCGGCACTGAAACCCAGTCAGAGTTTTTCGCCAGTATCAACGGTTATGTCAAAATCAGCCGTGGCTCAATTGAGGTGCGGGATAATGTAACACTGACCGTTCCCAGGGGGGAAATACAGAGCGTTGAACTTAAGGTTTCACCGGCAATGCGGATAACATCCGTTACCGGTAAATTGGTCGAAGGTTGGCGTTTTGAACGTAAAAAAAGTTTACTGAAAGTTTTCTTCATGCGTCCCTGTACCGGAAGCTGCACGATTGCGGTTGACTACCAGATGGCTGACCCTAAACTGCCCGGCGAAATTACTCTACGTCCGGCAGAAATAGGTGGAGCCGTGCGCCAATATGGAACCTATGCCGTGTTTGTTGAAAATGGTATGAGTGCAATTGAAACGCAACGCAAACTATTCTCTTCATTGGATACGCTGTTATTCAGACAGCTTAAATTTGATGATTTTGTCCAGAAAAAAAGTTATCGTTATGCTGGTCTTAATGCCTTGCTGGCTTTTAAAGTTAATGAGGTTAAACCTGAAATCAGAGTTGAGTCTAGTTATGAACTTAATTATGAAGATGAGCAGACTTTAATGAATGCTGCGATTGACCTTAAGGTGGTTAAAGGTGGTATATTCTCATTTTCTATGGAATTGCCGCATGGCTTTGAAATTAATCGGCTTAGTGGTGCGGATGTCCAGTATTGGAATGAGTTTAAACGCGATAAAACTCGCCATGTTGTGGTTAATTTCAAACAGCGGATCAGCAAGCGAACCAAGTTGGTAATTGAGCTGGCTTCAATGGCTGGCTTAAAACCGGGTACTAGGGAAATTCCGGCACTGCGGATGAGTGATGCCGGTAAAGAGACCGGGACGTTGAAAATATACGCTGAAAAAGGGGTAACCGTTTCAGTCGCGTCGCGTTCCGGAGTCTCAAGAAGCAGTAATGCCTTTAAACGATTTGATAAGAATGTTTCACATTTTAAACTGTTACGCAGCGGCTGGCAACTTAAACTTAAGTTTGATGTTACGCCACCGTGGATTCAGCTCAAAACATTGCAGCAGGTGACAGTGCGTGAGAATGAGATTGAAACCCGGGCATTTCTCCGATTCAATATTGAAAACTCGGGCATTAAACGTTTCCGCATTAAACTGCCGTCCGGCAGTTATGGACCATCATTTTCAGGGCGTTATATTGCGGCTGCGGGTGAGAATGACAATGGGGTATGGGAAGTTAACCTGAATCGCAAAGTTGAACATTCATACCGGCTGGAAATCAGTTACCGGACAAAAATGGGTGATGCGAAATTATTGGAAATAAGTCCGATAAAGGTGTTGGATGTCGGCGTTCAGACCGGCTATGTCGCCGTACTGGCTGAAGACTCATTGCAACTCGAACTGAAATCGGGGCAGGGGGATTATGCTTCATATAATTCAAGAAATATTCCAACCGCTTTCGGTGCTGATGATTTGGCGGCGGCAATTCTCTGTTACCGTTCAGTCGGCACTAAATGGCAGTTAAAGATTAAAACAATTCTGCATCAGAGTGTGGCGACGCTGAAAGCGACAATAGAAAGTGTTAAGATCAACACGCTGGTCAATAAAGCCGGAACCCTGCTTTCTGAAGTCAATGTCGATCTTAAAAATGGCAGTGAAAAATTCCTGAAAGTCAAATTACCGGCACAGGGTGAATTGTGGTCGGCATTTGTCGATGAAAAACCGGTTCAGGCCGTCTCAAGTGATAATCTGTTAATGATCCCGTTGAACCCAGCCAGCGGACGCAATACCAGGCAACAGATCAGGTTTATCTACTCCAATTCTGCGACCAAAGCTTCATGGGCGCAACTGCGACCTGAATTCAATGGCCCTGAATTTACCTTGCCGTTGCGCAATGTACGTTGGGATATTTACCTGCCGGATAACTGTAAATATTCAGATTTTTCCGGAACGATGAATTTCAAAGATGAATTTCTGGCATCATTGATGGTCGCCTCGCTCAGAGAATATGACCGGGCGGCAGATGAATTGATGGTTGCCGTTAAAGGTAAGGCGAAAAAATTCAGAACGTTAGGTAATAAACTCTATCTCAAAGGTAATCGGCGTGACGCGAATGCAGCATTTCAGAATGCCATTGACATTTCCGGCGATAATACCCTGCGCAGTGACATTCAGGGTGAAATGCTCCAGAGTAGCCGGATGTTCAATATCCAGAATATTGTTAATCGTCAACAGAAGGTTAGTGGTCAGCGTTTTACGCAACAACGGTCTAATATCGCCCAATACCGCAACTTACAGGAACTAAAAGGTCAGGTTGGCAGCGATAAATTTGAATTGTCCCAGCTTATTTCTGACCGGTTTGTGACTCAACAGCAGGCGATTGCCGCCAGACCGCGCCAACTCACTGTGGCAATACCGTGGCAGGGCACAAAAATAACCTTTGAACGCGGTTTGGCAATTGAAAAGAACTCGCCATTAAAAGTTACTTTCATCGCGACAAAAACCAGTTCAATGACTGGCGTCATCTCAAAAACAGTCGCATTCTCTGCCGTTTTCTTAATGATGCTGATAATCGGATCCCTATTCTTTGTCAAATGCAGGAGTTAACTTTCCGGCAACGAATAGCCCTGACAAAAAACTCCTGTTTTGCTAAAGCTACGACGTGCAGGTGACAACGGTCGTTCTTATTGAGACAAAGACCTACTTAGTTTGGCGGTTATCAGACCGTTGCCGAAATCACCGATTTATTTTGAGTGTTCTATAGACTGCTTTTCCTGCTTCCGTAGCGACCTGTATGCGGCAGGCGACGTGAGACCGGAGTTTGTCAGCCCTCTGCTACGCCTAGTGCTATGATGCCTAAGAAGCATAATACTAGAAAACTGGCTAGGAGAATTCGCCAGATCCTGATGGAACGATGCTGGACAGTGTAATCACCATCTCTATCCCAGGCGGTCATGCCCTCATTTGTCAGGCGGTTGTATGCGTTGATTTGAGTATACAATGCAATAATTGGTATTCCTACTCCGAGCCCACGAGCCCAGACATCAAAGCTGCGTTTTAGTGCCGCTCCATACGAGAGTTTATCGCCGTTTGCATTTCTTAAACGTACACTGAGCATTGCTTTCCCGGGAGTTGCACCCCAGGATGCGAGCATTGCGGCTTCGGCAAATACGTATAAGAACAGGAGGATTATTCCAAATACCGCATCAGGGATATCTAGTAGCGGTTCATAAATAAGTGCTGCTGTTATACCAAGTATAAAGGAGAATATCATGATGTCTATCATTCGTGCCCAGTATCTAATCCAGGGACGAACCTGTGAACCGGAAGGAGTATATTGGGGTTGATAATGATATTGCTGCAGTGGCGGATTGAACTCATCGGGTATGAGTCCTTTGATGTTATTTGCCTGCTCCCATTGTTCCAAATCGCTTGTCCAGACCAATGTGTCTGATCTTAAATTGCCGTTTTGGAACAGGTCTATCAACTCTTTTTCATCAACTGGCCCTTGCTGTTCATCGTTTACATTATAATACCACTGGCGCATACTCTTCTCCTCTTGTTAAGAATAGATGGGTCTTGCGAAATAGCTTAACCCTTTAATTATTAATGATTTATACTTCTTTTTTATTTGAAAAATCCTCCAAGGTGTGATATATTATAACTCTTTCACGGTCAATAACATACCACCCTTGAAAA
>JAKIUY010000080.1 GCA_021647315.1 Victivallaceae bacterium | reverse complement strand
CTGGGAACCTCTCTTGATTTTATATCAAAAAGCGCAATAAAAAAGGGGGAAGACGGTTTTTCTCTGTTTTTTATTGATTTTAAGTAAGAAAATAGGTCTGTAACCATAGGTAAGGGTTGACAGTACCTGAAGAAGCAATAGGAGGTAAATCAGGAAAAGACTTTATAGCTAAAATTTCTATTTCTTACAAAGAAGCAAGAGAATCCCACTACTTGGAATAAGATTACTAAAAGACAGTGGATACTTAACAGAAAAACAAGCTACATCATTATTAAATGACAATGAAGAGTTGTTAAAAAGAATGGGTAGTATTCAAAAAACAATGCGAAATAAAAATCGAGTCTAACAATTCGCAATTCGTAATTCGTAATTATAAAAGGTATTTTATGAAACCAACATTACTTGTACTGGCGGCTGGAATGGGTAGCCGTTATGGCGGGCTTAAACAGCTCGATCAGGTCGGACCTTCCGGCGAAACTATTATTGATTATTCAATCTTTGACGCGATCCGGGCTGGATTCGGCAAGGTGGTCTTCGTTATTCGCCGCGATATCGAAACGGCTTTAAAAGCGGCGGTCGGTTCACGTTATGCCGGAAAGATTGAGGTTGACTACGCTTTCCAGCAGTTGGATGCCCTGCCTGAAGGCTCTGAAATTCCGGCAGGTCGCGAAAAACCCTGGGGCACCGGTCATGCCGTATTGGTGGCTAAAGATGTGATTAATGAACCGTTTGCCGTAATTAATGGTGATGATTTTTACGGTCGTGCAGGATTTCAGCTTTTAGCAGACTACCTGAGTAAGGCGGCTGATGGCACCAAGGCAGACTACTGCATGTGCGGTTTTGTAATGCGCAATACCCTGTCGGATAATGGTACCGTATCACGCGGTATCTGCGAAATTGATACTGACGGCAACCTCACTGAAGTCGTTGAACACACCAAACTTGAACGCAATGGCAATGCAGCCCGCAGCCTGATGGATGACGGGTCTGTGGTCGATTTTACCGGAGATGAAATTGTTTCAATGAACATGTGGGGATTCACCCCGTCGCTATTTGATAATATGACAGAGATGTTTAGCGAATTTCTTAAGACCCAAGGCAATGAAATGAAGTCTGAATTTTTCATTCCACTAGTCGCTGACACGCTGATTAAACAAAATAAAGCAACCGTTAACGTGATGAAATCAACGGACGAATGGTTCGGCATTACCTATCGTGAAGATAAGCCACAGGTTGTCGCCAGCATCAAAGCCCTGG
The DNA here is from genome assembly GCA_021647315.1 of Victivallaceae bacterium. Lineage (GTDB taxonomy): Bacteria > Verrucomicrobiota > Lentisphaeria > Victivallales > Victivallaceae > JAKIUY01. The sequence goes on along the minus strand of JAKIUY010000080.1, from coordinate 22,541 downwards.
TCGAACAGGGCGAATACCCTGCAAAATTGTTTTAAATCAGGTGGCACCTGAAGGCAGATACCGCTTCAAACTCCGCAACTACGTTGCTACGGAAGCGGAAAAAATTTAAACTGTTACTTCGTCTTTCGTTACTTTTTTTACGATAAAATGCTTTTATAAAGGGTTTCAAGTGTCCAGAAAAGGACAGGACTTTGTGATTTATGTACTAAAGATGGAATTTTACTTGTAAAAGTGCAAAAGAATTTGCGCACTCCAAAGAAGCGTTATTTGTCAACAAGTAATTTTGGAGTGCAGTGATTTTTCACCGCTTTTCATAGAAACACTGACATACAAACTCAGGCGTTATTGAATTAAGCGACACCTGAAAAAAATAGCTCACATTTATACAAATAGGAACAAACATTATGAATGAAAACAAACATGACCTGAAAGGCGTAACTGAACAGTTCGCTATTTACGGAGACTTTGTATCCGGAGCACCATACGGCTCTGGACATATTAACGACACCTACCGCGTTGCCATCAATCAGGGTGGCACGAAAATGCACTATATCTATCAGCGCATTAACCATTTGATATTTAAAAATCCCCCTGCCCTAATGGAGAATATTGAACGGGTTACTGAACATATCTACAAAAAACTTGCAGATAGTCCAAACAAAACCCGTGAAACCCTGGTGCTAATAAAAACTCACAATGGTCAATCATATTGCACCGACAATGATGGCAACTACTGGCGCGCCTATGTCTTTATTGAAGACGCTACCACCTATGATGTGGTAGAAACCACCGAACAGGCATTCAAAACCGCCCAGGCGTTCGGTGATTTCCAGAAAACTCTGGTCGATATCCCCGGAGGACGACTCAATGAAACCATTCCTGACTTCCATGATACCCCGAAACGTATCGAAGCATTAGAAGCGGCAATAACGGCAGACACTATGGGGCTAGTCAAAGATGTTCAGGCTGAAATTGATTTTGTTCTGCAACGCAAGGAAGAGGCAGCACTGTTGATAAAACTAAGCGCAGATGGTAAAATACCTGAACGCATTACCCATAATGATACAAAATTGAATAATGTTATGATCGATGACAATAGCGGCGAAGGCATTTGTGTTATTGACCTTGATACCGTTATGCCAGGTTTAGTCCATTATGATTTCGGCGATATGGTGCGCACTACCACCAGTCCGGCGGCTGAAGATGAACAGGATCTGCCAAAAGTAAGGATGCGTTTCGAAATGTTCGAGGCGCTGCTGCGTGGTTACCTCGATACTGCCGGCGATTTCCTCAACCCAACGGAACTAGAATATCTCCCGTTCAGCGGTAAGTTAATTACCCTGGAAATTGGCGTGCGCTTTCTGACTGACTACCTTCAGGGCGACATCTATTTCAAAACTCACCGTGACGGCCACAACCTCGACCGGTGCAGAACCCAGTTCAAACTTGTCGAATCAATTGAGTCACAGATGGATAAAATGATGCAATTACTGAATGAAATAAAAAAGTAACCGAGACGGTTATACTAAAACCAAAGGAACTATTATGAAAAAATTAAGAATTGGCAGTATCGGAACCTGTCGGCGCGGCGCTTTGGCCGACCGCTACCTGACTCCGGAAGACAATGTCGAAATCGTTGCCGGTGCAGATATTTCAGACCACCAGCTAAAGCGGTTTGCCGACCGCATCAAAGAGGGTCAGGGTAATACTCCTAACTGTTACCTCGACTATCGTGAAATGATTGAAAAAGAAAATCTTGATGGCGTGTTTGTTACCTCACCGGATTTCTGCCATGAAGAACAGGCATCTTTTGCGCTCGAAAACAAAGTTGCTGTTTACCTCGAAAAACCGATTGCCATCACCATCGACGGTGCCGATAGAATTCTTCGTGCCGCCTATGAGAATAAAACTAAACTGGTGCTCGGTCATAATATGCGCTACATGTCTTTCGTTCTGAAAATGAAAGAGCTGATCGACAACGGTACTATCGGCGAAATCAAAGCCATTTGGTGCCGTCACTTTATCAGTTACGGTGGCGATGCATATTTCCGCGACTGGCACGCCGATCGCAGATATTCCAACAGTCTCCTGCTCCAGAAAGGGGCTCATGATATTGATGTTATCCACTGGCTGGCCGGTTCGTATACTAAACGCGTTTGCGGTTTCGGTTCTCTTGCACTCTATGACAAACTGCCACGACGCAAAGATGATCCTGAAAACCCGCCTGATGCCTCATTCAATACCGAACACTGGCCTCCACTGGAACAGGAAGGGTTCAATCCAATCATTGATGTCGAAGATATCAGCATGATCAATATGCAACTGGCAAATGGTATTCAGGCCTCATATCAGCAGTGCCATTTCACCCCTGACTCATGCCGTAACTATACCATTATCGGCACCAAAGGACGCATTGAAAACTACGGGGATCATCATGAAAACACCACGATTGAACTGTGGGACGACCGTAAAGTAGACTCTTTTAGACTGCACGGTGACGCGACCTTCAGAACTCCGCCGGGCAAAGGTGGACACGGCGGTTCAGATCCGGCAATTGTCCGCAGTTTCTTTGCCGCATTGCGTGGTGAAGGCACTCCGAATTCAACACCACAGGCTGCACGTTACAGTGTCGCTGCCGGTTGTCTCGGAGCCGACTCAATCCGTTCAGGCGGTATGCCGTTCGAAGTTCCATCACTTCCAGAAGAGCTGGAAAATTACGATTATCACAAATAAAAACACAACCGAGACGGTTATCCTACATTAACCCAAGGAAATATTATTATGAAAATACTTGTAACTGGCGGTGCCGGATTTATCGGCAGCCATATTGTTGAACACTTTCAGGGTAAAGCTGAAGTAAGAGTGCTGGATAACCTGCGCAGCGGCTATCTGAGAAATCTTGACGGCTTCGATGTTGAATTCATCGAAGGCGATATCCGCAACCGTACTATCGTCAAACAGGCGATGCAGGGCGTTGACTATGTCTTCCACATGGCCGCGATGATCAGCGTGCCGGAATCAATGGACAAACCAATCGAATGCGTTGATCTCAACGTTAATGGTCTGTTAGTCGTGCTCGAAGAGGCAGCTAAAGCTGACGTCAAAAAACTCTGTTTCAGTACCAGTGCGGCAATCTATGGCGATAATCCAACCGTGCCGAAACTTGAAACGATGTACCCTGAACCCAAGAGCCCATACGCCATCACTAAACTCGACGGCGAATACTACTGCAATATGTTCAGTCAGGAAGGTAAACTTAAAACCGCCTGTCTGCGTTATTTCAATGTTTTCGGTCCACGTCAGGATCCTAAAAGTGCCTATGCTGCCGCCGTGCCTATTTTTACTGCTAAAGCAGTTGAGAACGAACCAATCTCCATTTTCGGTGATGGCGAACAGACCCGTGATTTTATCTATGTCAAAGATATTGTCGCGGCCAATGCCTTTATGGCGCAAAGTGAATTTACCGGAGTTTACAATATCGCTTACGGTAAAAAAATCACCATCAACAATCTCGTTGATACCATCAAAGGTATTATCGGCTCATCTTCAGAGGTTAAACACTTAGAGGAACGTGCCGGTGATGTCAAACACTCAATGGCGGCGGTTGATAAACTCAATGCCACCGGATTCACTCCGGGCAGCTCATTTGCTGCCGGACTGGCTGAAACTATAAAATTCTTCAAGGAACAATAAAATGCAAGTAATCATTATGCCAACCAAAGCCGATGCGTCAGAACTGGCCGCACAGATCATTGCCAAACGCGTCCGAAAGTTTGCCGATTCAGTTATCGGTCTTGCCACCGGGCAGACTATGGAGAGGCTCTATGCTCGTTTAGCCCAGAAACATCAGGAAGAGGGGTTGGATTTTTCACTGGTCCGTACCTATAATCTTGACGAATATATCGGCATTGAACCAAATGACCCGAATTCATATCGCAGTTATATGAATGAATTACTGTTCAATAGGGTCAATATCGACCTGCGTAACACCCATCTGCCATTGGGTATGGCCGAAGACCTTGATCGTGAATGCCATCTCTATGAACGCAGTATCAGCACCAACGGTGGCATTGATCTCCAGTTGCTCGGTATCGGCAAAACTGGTCATATTGGATTTAACGAACCGCTGTCGGCACTAAAATCACGCACCCGGGCAAAGGCTCTGACACCGACAACCATTGCCAGTAATTCACCACTGTTCAAAAATCCTGAAGCTATGCCGAAACGTGCCATCACCATGGGTGTCGGCACGATTCTCGAAGCTAAGAGTATTCTCATGCTGGTAACCGGTGAATCAAAAGCGGAAATTCTTGCCAAAGCAGTTGAAGGTCCGGTAACCTCAATGGTTTCAGGGTCAGCTCTGCAGTTGCATGAAAACTGTACCGTAATCGTCGATGCCGGAGCCGGCAAACTGCTCCAAGGCAAAGATTATTACAACTGGATTTTCCAGAATGAACCCGAATGGGAAGAGTTCAGAGGAATTAAAGGTTAAAAAACAAAGCCTATTCATCTAACGATGACAGGCAAACTTAACTCCAAAGGGCGAAAGCCCCACTGGAAGTACCGAGACCAAAAAAAATTAACCACGAAAAGCACTAAAGACACGAAAAACTACAAACATCCAAGCATTTGCTCCGTAAATTCTTAGATGTAATATTTCAGAAAAACAGGGGAAATACGCTATCTGAAAAATAAAATATCCTTTTCAACAGTTACTATGGACTCACCCATTGATTATGATTTTAAAAACAGGTTGGGGTTTCACTTGACTACAAACAACTGCTCTGTATTACAAAAATTACATGCCCCAGATTTTGATCTGCCAACCACTGTTATCACCGTGATCGATGAATACCTTCTCTTTCCAGTCGGTTTTAGCAGTACGGTCAAAAATAACAATATTGGCTTCCGTTGCGTCGCAACTATCCGCATATTTGGCAGTCTGAATCAAGGCATCGGCTTTTAAATTTTTGTAACTATCGCGTTCAGTCAGCATTTTCAGTTCGATAACAATGCGCTGTTCGCCGCCTGGGTGCCGCCAATGCAATACCAGATCAGCGCGACGAGTGCCACGTCCGATAAAGCCTTGCCCATTAGCAACGCGTTGTAAAAAAGCCTGAAATGTCAGATGTGGTGCAGCGTCGAGATAACCCGCCATATCTTCACGCCAAATATCACTATTCTCGCGCCAGAACTGTTGAGTGATTGGTCTTCATTGCCCAATTCAGGATGGAACAGGCTGAGAAAATCATCCTGACGCTTTTGGGCAAGTTCACGTGGTAATACTTCCTGATAAATCTCATTAGCAATAACTAGACCGTATGAGGTACGTTTAATCAATCCCAAATCCAGAGAGTATTCAATATCATCACCGATTGCCTGACTGTTTTCTCCAATGAGCAACGGTTCAATAAACCGTCGCACACGCTCCTCTTTCAATTTATCTGCTAACTGACCCAGATGAGTGGTGCAAGCGAGAATCAACCGTTCTTTGGCTTCAATTATTTTATCTTCAGTAATGATAACCGCAGAATTACGGTTTTTTTTCATTTTGAATGTCACTTCATAGGCTAAGGCATTAACCAGCCATGGTTGACCACCAGTATAACGCATAATTAACGGAAACACAGCCGCGTCAAACTGCTGACCTGTTGTTTCGGTATGTTCATTGTAGAGTTCCCGCACTTCAGTTTCGGAGAAATTGCCTAAGGTTAAGGATTCGGCTTTAATATTGAAACAACTACCGCCGGTAATAATATCACCGTCGCTACGGTGAATGCGATAATCTTTTACATCCCGTACGCCGCAGAGAATGACTGCTTGTGGAAAGTTTTCCGGACGCTTATCATAACCACTGCGCAGTTGACGCATATCGCCCACCAGAGCATCAATTTCATCAATCAATAAGACCAAAGAGGCTTATCCAGTGAAGCAGCTAAATTAGAAAGAAACTGATTTAATGTTGAATCATTTACAGCAGAATTATAATCTACTAAATCCAACCCTCTTCTTTGAATCTGACTTTGAGATGTTCGGCAATTTTTCCTGCACTGTCTTTAGCTAAGCCGTCAACTTTACTGTTGCCACTGATTTCTCCATACCCTTTTACCGCCCCACCGACAATAAGACCAACTGGATTGGCTCTGGCAATCAAGGTAACTACGCCCACTGCTCCACCCGGTGTTTTATTACCACCGGCATCAATGGTTGCAGAACCAAGTTTACGGAGCCCTTTAGCAGTCATCTGATAACCTTCAACTAAGGTTTGTAAGCCGGCAGCACCGTAGCCGAATCCGACCACAACGCGTTTGCCCCCGCCACCTTGTTCTACCGAGAGGATGTAACCACGAAGAACGATATCATTGATCTGCGGTTTGGTTGTGGGTTTGTATTTTTCGGCTTTAATTCCCATGGCATTAATTTTCTTAACCAGCTGTGTCGCCATACTGGCACCTAATTGACGGCCGATTTTGAGCTCTTCTTTGGTTGGTGGCTTGGCTTTTTCTTTAGTTTTACCGGCAAGCGCAGAATCTTTTGCTACCTCAGCAAAATTAGTTACGAAGTCTTGGACAAATATTCTATTCGGCCGCTGAAGTTTTTCCGTTACCAGTCGTTTCTGATTCTTAATTTTAGTTGAGGCGCAGCCGGCTGTCATGAATAGAGCGACCAGGGCTGTAATAAGCAATGGGAATTTTTTGCGAAGCGATGAGCTGACAAGTAACTGTTTCATAGTTAATTATTCCTTTTTTATGATAATAGAGGCAATTTCAAAAATCTCCACGGAAGATTTTTAATGCTCGTGTTGGACTTTTAAAATCACCTCAATAAATTCAAATATAAGAGTCAGGAGCTATTATGCAAGTATTTAACCCTGAATCCTTGCAGATTTCAACCGAATTTAATTTATGGCTGTGGAATTCGTTTGGGGACATTTATTGAAGTATCTTGATAATCAATGACTTATTTTTTACTTAAGACGATAAAGTATAATAAAAATTCAAACTAAAGCACAAAATAACTGATAAAAATTCTATTCCTTAATGGAATTTTTGCATTTTTGATGTAACTTCTAAATTCAAACATTGGCCCGGGTGGCGAAATGGCAGACGCAACGGACTTAAAATCCGTTATCCTTAGGATGTGTGGGTTCGACTCCCACCCCGGGTACCACTCTATATTTACTTTTTTTCATCTGACATACTTATTCAGTAGCGGAACACACCGAAACGGGATGAATTACAGCAAGTTTAAATAGCGGAATATTTTCCAGTTGATTCACGGATGATAATTTCGACCGGCATAGTATTGGAGACCGGCTGTTCCGGGAAGCCCTCGGTAATCATACGGTCGACTTCAATGATTGCCAGTTCACTCATCTTTTTTAACGGCTGACGAATAGTTGAAAAAGCCGGATAGTTATATTCACCGTAATGGGAGTCATCGTAACCGACAATAGAGACATCAGCAGGGATAGCTAAGCCATGCTCGTGGCATGCCTTGCTGCATCCAAGCGCAACCGCGTCACAATTGGCTATTATTGCACTGTATGGCAGTTTACCATGTCCCTGAAGCAGCATCTGCGAAATAGTCTTATAACCTTTTTCATAGGGGTTGCCGGAAATTCCTGAATCTAAGAACAGGAGATTTTCAGCATCTTTGACTCCGGCCTGCTGCATTGCGGCAGTAAATCCGGCGGTTCTGGAGCGCACATCACTTCTGGCGTCATCACCGGCGATAAACAGGATATCACGATGGCCGAGTTCAAGCAGATATTTTGTCATTTTTTCAGTGCCGCCCCGTGAATCGGCAACAACATGATGAGCCTCGCCATATTGATCCTCATTTATCAGAATATATGGGATTCTGTATTTATGTAAATCTTTAATATAACCGGTGTTAGATTCGGCATTGATAATAATCACGCCGTCAATATTATTTTGACTTAGTTCCTGAATAATGTCTACCCGCCCTTCCAATTCGGCATCAACCGGCAGAATACCAAAATTTTTATGTTTAGCAAAGGCATAGTTTCCCAATCCCTGAATCAGCTGACCGACATACCAGGCGGAGTCATCAGCGGTATTCCACGGCACAATGGCGGAAATATTATTATTTTTCTGACGTTTAATCATCTTCGGGGCATAGCCATATTGTTCAATACAGTTCCGCACCTTTTTTTCCGTCTCCGGTCTGATTCCGGGGTGGCGATTCATCACCCGTGATACAGTGGCCACGGAGACGCCTGATAATTTTGCTATTTGCCTGATACTTATAGTCATATTTTTCTGCTTTTAAGTGATTCCAGTTATCAAAGTCTAACTTAGTGCCCATTTTTATGTCACCACCTAGCGGGGCTTATACTATACAATAAGTTTCATAAAATAAAAGCTACTTTTTTATTCCGGTCAACGCAATTAAAAAGAGTGAGCTGTCTGAATTCGCAGCGGCCTGCAACTCAATTGATTTGATTACCTTATCCGGTTGGGGATTGCTCCAGCTATAACCGTAAACCGCAATCGGCAAGTTATTTTCAGTCATACCGACCCAGGCCAGCCACAGCTTGTTATTATCTGGATCAAAACGGGTCAACGCCGGCGCCCATGCCATGATATTTTCATCGTTGACCAACTTAATCTCAGCGTTAGTTCCATCTTTATAATTAACAATATAACTTACATTGAGATCTTTGTGCATATCTTTCAATTCAAAATCGAAATGGCAGGTGTGGAGAAAAACCAGTTTAGTATATTTGCCGGTCTTCAGCGGAATCTTGACCTGCCGTGGCAGTTGCTTTGTGTAAGCTCCCTTTACCGCAATTGCCATAGCCTGCTGCTGGCCGTTTTTTGAAATTAAGAATGGAATTCCACCAAATATCTGTCTGCCGTACGGGAATGAGCCCATTGCCATTTTTCCACCTTGGGCAATAAAACCGCGACCGTCACCTGCAATGCTATCTGATAAGGTTCGATTGACCACCCCGGAAAGATCAAATAACTGACAGTTTTTTTCAGCAACCGACAATCCCCGGCGCTGATCAAACAACCGTAAAGTCTCCTCCAGAAAATTATATGACAGGTTGCGATTACCGCCATTCCAGGCAACTTCGCCAGCCAAGCCCATTGCCGGCAGGAATTTGTAAGTTTTAAAACGGTCATTAAGATGCCGGAGACCACGGGGATCCCAGCCACGTTTTCGATTAGTGCGTGGTTTCGACCAGTAGGTGCAGACAAAGGTGTCTGAACGCCCTCTAGTATAAGCACTCAGGCCGATAATATTCTCATAACGATACCAGCATGAAGCGAAGACATCGAAACCTTTTGCCTGCAGATAATCAAATTCCGCGTATTTTTTATTTTCACTGTAGGACCAATCATCAATAGTCAACATCTTGCGGTTACGCAGTAAGGGCAGAGCCTTTTCCGACCCTTCCTGCGCATTGGCGGAAAAATATCCATCATTATTTACATCTTTGGGTCTGATTAACATATCATGATACATAATTGTCCTGATCCCACGCGGCGCATAATAGTCGGTAAAACTATTGATATAGTTCGCCAGAATCAGATCGCCCCGACCGGTATTTTTACGACTATAGCGGGCAAAATGGTAAATTTCGTCCATACTGAGATGAATGGCTTTAGCACCGGTAAGCTGAATAATTTCATCCAGAATACTTTTATGATATTCGATAACCTCATCAAGCGAAATATCCCAGTTTATATTTTTATTGATAGTCATTGCCGCCAGTTTCGGGAACTGTTTGAAATGTTCTGGTGACAACATGGTTTTACCTGCCGCCCAGATAGGAATAATCTCCATATTAAAACTTTTAATATAACGGACAAATTCAGCAAATTCCCTAGTTGAAACACTAGCCTGGTTACGGTCATAACTCCCAGGCTGCGACTTGAACCTAACCCCGATACCGCGAGAAAAATGCAAATAGGCCTGATTGTATTTCAACTCCGCCATGGCCGCGACAAACCGTCGGCTCCAGGCGTAATCCAGATTTGACTGAATCCGGACATAGATACCGCGGCGGTCAAAATCGGGATAGTCCGCAATCGCAACCTGATCGTAACTGATGTCGGCAGCAGTAACCTGATGTCTGGAAAGCTGAAACAGCGTCATCAGCCCATTCCATACGCCCTGTTCATTCTTACCGACAATCAGAACCGCATCGCCGGTAATGCGTAAAACGTAACTGCCGGCGGGTTTCAGTACTGACACCTTTTTTCGTAGTTCTGCAAGCTCCTTATCAACATTTGCCGTAAGCGGGCTGTTACTGAGGATCAGACAGTTTTTCCACATTTTTTTAACCAGCTTAGCCTGCAAATCAAACTTAAACATCCTTGAGAAAAAACTTTTTACCTGTTGAGTTATATTGCTATCCTGCAGGTTATGGAACAGCCGGGCATTGGATTTAAGCTGAAATCTGCCTTGCTGCCAGGTTACTGATTTTGGGGTTGGCATAATAATATGCCGGGTTGGGATCTGCTGTTTTGCGCTATAAATATCCTTTTCAGAAGCGACAGGCTGATAACGCTTCAAACCGGCATAATCCGGGGTTATTTTAACTGTCATATCCAGCTGAATGGATTGACCTTTTTTCAAATTAAAACCATTGTAGAGCAGGTGAGCGTTATCTTCCCGTCGCCATGGGGCGGCGCGGTGATCAACCAGCTGCAACGGGGAACTGAATTTCAGTTCAATTTTACCGATAACAGCGTCAAAGCTCAACACTTTAACTCTTTTACCGCCGTCCAGAATTTTAAACATCTGCTGTACCGGCAATGGCTCTTTGGGGATCGTAGCAAGTTTCCTGTTGCTTTGCCCATAAACCGCTCTACCGGCAATAAGATGAGCATTCAGATAATTTTCATACCACAAAAGTTTCATATCACGAAGTGCGGTAATCTTTCTCTTAATTGAGAACTCCCAGGTGCCTTGACGCGAGACGATAACAGAGCCGCGATAAATATCTTTATATTGGTAGGTGTATGTCTCATTTTTACCAGTTGTTTTTTTAAAATCAGCAATTATTATTTTATATTTTTTACCATTAACCACAACTCTGGCAGTCGTCGGTGGGATACCGAGAAAAACCGGAATAATCCTCCCGTCTCTCATACTGCCCAATTCATAAACAAGCCCATTTGTCGGGTTATATTTCACAGTGGAGACCCAACCCTGATTATCGTTCCCGGCAGCCTGCAAACTGACCGTAGCTCCCCAAAAAATAAATATTGTCCACAAGAGCAAGGTTTTCTTTTTAAACGGCTTGAATAATTTCGGGGTCAACATAATAGATTGTTCCTTATGGGGTTGCTGCATCAGACATAAATTTTACCATATTTGCTGTCTGCTGCTATTTTTTCAATTTTTTACGAATTTTAGTGTAAAGTTTATCCGCGAATATTTTATTGCCATTCGCGTTAAGGTGGACGGAATCATGCAGACAGGTCGCATCGGTCAATTCGTCTCCGTAAAGTAAAAAGATATTGTTATCACCGCGCTGTTGAACCATCTGAACAATGTCATATACCGTTTGACGATATTCGTCAGCCGTGACCCCGGTTTTTTTAGATTTCTTAAGCCGGGTATAGGTAAGCGTAAGACAAAACAACGGCACCTGGGGATAATTTTTTCTGATGGCCTCAATCAGCTTTATGTAGCCGGCACGGTAGTCTTTGATACTAACCCCGCCCCAGGAATAATCATTAAAGCCGATCAGCAGAGTAATTAGGTCGATCCGCTTCCAGTCTTTAAGCATTTCACCTGCCGGAACCGATACCTTGCTGCCGGCGATGCCGAGATTATAAAGCTCATAACCAAGTCTGTCCGCCAATATTGCCGGATAGGTTTCAGCCGCTAAGCCATCAAGTCCGACACTGCCATGAGTAACACTGTCACCCAGGGCGATATAGATCGGTCTATTCGGGAAGTTTATTTTTTGCAAACGTGCGTCTTTAGCGATTTTCAACCCGGTAACGGCAAGGGTGGCGGTAGTCGGAAAATCTATCCTGTAACGATGCAATTTATTATCAGCAGATGCTAACTTTATCGCTATCGGATTGACTTCAGCGGTTCTCGCAAAATAAAAATCTTTCAACAATGCACCATCCCGGTAAACCCGAAAGGCAACTGAAACTTTGCCTTTAAACGGCATTAAATTCATTTTTACCGTAATATTTTTCGCGGCTGTGGCAAAAAACATTTTAATACCGCTGGTCCACTTGGCGTAAACAGGGTTAAAGTTCAGTTTAGAACGGTTCATGGTTAGGACAGCGTCACTGAATCTGTATGGAATGATTTCGGACGGGCTACGCTTAACGTATTTAGCACCTTTAATATAGATCAAACTGCTATCCAGAGGAACGCTGATAAAATTACCCGCGCTGTTATCAGTATCGCTTATTTTTATGGTAGCGGTATATGAGAACAGTTTATCTGCCGGATAATTTATTTTAAAGTAGTGGAAATTGTATTTTCTTGACCATTTCAAGGCACGATAATCGGAAAGTCCGCGTGGACTTTTTCGGGTAAAATCAAATAAAACGGTACCGATTTTAGTTTTTGAAAAGACAATTTTGGCAAGCCGCCCCAGCCCGTTAAACGTAAACTGGTGTTTTTCAGGCACTCCTTCAGGCATTTTATCCGCTACCGGCTTGTCGTTATTCACCCCATTGTATTCGGCACCGTCAAAAACTTCAGGGTTAAGTTCTATTCCAGACGTACAGGCATAAAACTTTTTGGCAGGGATAGCTTGCGCGGTAACTGAAATGGTGTCTGCGGTAAAAATAACTTTTTTCTCAAAGCTTTTGACCATCCCCGGCTCGCTATAGCTTATATTGATTTCAGTTTTTCCATCAGCTTCAGTTACCTTTATGTCAGGAAAAAAATTTATCCGCGGCGGCCATACTCTTTTGCTGGTTTTAACTTTTTCACTAAATGTCATCATCGGCAGCGTCATCACCTGGTAATCATTGCTGCTAACCACCAGCGTCCCATTACCGGCCAGTTTGGCACTGTAGTTTTTCATCTTGAATATTCTGGCCTTAGGCTGCGCTACAGCCTGCTGAAAACCGACCAGACCAATCATTACCATAATTAAAAACTTCGACATAATTTTCTCCTGTTTATTAAAAGTTTAAACTCGTGCGAAATGCCCCCCTGTCGGAGTTCACAGCTTTAGCGTCTCTTTTTAAGCGTATTATTGCACGTTTTTATTTTTACTCACATAAGTCATGAAGCGAATGAAGATTGTCTTTTTTGAGGGTTTAATTTTGGGCACCCAAAATACCCTCTCAAAAAGGGATTTATTAAAAAACTTCATCGCCTTCATTACTTGTGTGTTTTATCCATACTCTGCCTGCTTCATTCATTAGTGTCAATTAGTGGTTAAATTTGCTTGCAGGTGTCCCCTTTTTTATGGTTCTGGTTAAAAATGCTACCGTGTCTTTAGACCAAATTACCGCGACGCTGTCCACTTTTATATTCACTATTCAACACTATTTCATAAGGAACATTATACCCTTTCAGCTTTTTTTCAAATTCCCGGTAAAATATGACATTATGCACAAACTTTGCCTGCGGCATATCTGCGGTTACTTTATCTTCACCGCCAAGACACATAAAGAGCTTAATCTGATCATCGGCATCTACCAGTTCCAGTGGTGAAACTGCCTTACGCATAGCTTTAGTTGCCGGATCTCGTAACTGGCTGTTGCTCATTTTGAACAGTCTGTTTATCCAGGCAATTCTGTAGCCATCATAAATCATGTTTTTGCTAATATATTCCTGATCAGAGGTTGTCTGAGCGTAAGGCGCGACAACGGCGAGCGGTTTGGTTGATTCACGTTCAATCAAATCAGTCGCAGCCTGATTAGCAAGATCGTCATAAAAAGCCAGCCACAATGCGATGCCGCCACCGGCAGAACCACCGGTAACAAAATAGTTAATGCAACCCAGTTGTTTCAAGTGTCGCATACATCCAAGCCGCAGGTCATGGCCCAGTGCATCGCCAAGCTCATTACCGGCGGCCAATCACGAATCAGACTGTGAGTCCCGTCAATATCATGAATAACATGGGTAATTTCACGTTTCCCGAACGGATTTATCAGTTCAACCGCACTTCCAACTATTTTCGCATCATCTATTACTATCATTATTTATTAAATGTTTTATAAAATGTAACAGTTATATAACATGTTACATTATTTTAAGTTACCAATAAAATAACTGAATGTCAAGTGTAGAAAAAAAGAAAAATCATTTTTTTTATAAATAAAAATATCTCTGTTGCAACTTGACAAAATATTATCAAGGATTACTTTATAAGAGTTTCGTAACTGTTACATAGAGTTAACAGAAAAAAGGTAATTATTGTAGAGAGTAAATATTATGACGACATTTAAAAATAAATCGCAACCTAATATTCTGCACATTTTTGTAGATCAACAGCGTTTTGATACAATCAGAGCCCTGGGGAATCATATAATTCAGACCCCAAACCTGGATCGTCTCTGCAATAACGGAGTAGCGTTCACCAATGCCTTCTCGCCATCACCGGTCTGCGTGGCGGCACGTTGCAGTATGATTTACGGTCAATATCCGGGTAACACTGATTGTTATGCCAATACCACCATGCCGACTGACAACAGAACATCTTTTATGGGTGCTCTAACTGATGTCGGCTATCACACTCACGGCATTGGCAAATGTCATTTTACTCCGGACACTTACGCATTACGCGGTTTCCAGTCACGAGAACGTCAGGAGGAGGGTGGAGCTGAATCTCTCGACCAGGAACCGTATCTACAGACATTAAAAGATGCCGGTTATGATCATCTGCTGGAACCACTGGGGGTACGGGGCGAAATGTATTATATACCCCAACCATCCCCCTTACCGGTCCGCCTGCATCCTACTCAATGGACTGGTGACCGTTCCGTGGCATTTTTAGAAGCAGCCGCAGAAAAAACTGCCCCCTGGTATCTCTTTTCCAGTTTCATTGCCCCGCATCCGCCGTTTACCCCACCAAGTCCCTGGCATAAACTTTATCGTTCACCAATGATGCCACACCCAAAAATTGCCGATAATCATGAAAGTCTGCTCACCTATGTCAATCATTGCCAGAATCGTTATAAATATCGCGATCAGGGTATTGATCAGAATCTGATGCGTAACATTAAAGCCTATTACTATGCGACCATTTCATTTGTTGATTACCAGATAGGCCGGCTTCTGGATACATTAGAGAAAAACGGTCAAATGGCTAATACCCTGATTCTATTTACCTCTGACCATGGGGAACATCTGGGAGACAATAACTGTTTCGGCAAACGCAGTATGCACGATGCTAGTGCCAGAATTCCCATGATTGCCTCCATGCCGGGCTATCTTGAAGGCGGGGTAAGCTGTTCAAAACCGGTAAGCCTGGTCGATCTGGCACCGACATTTCTTAATCTTGCCGAGGCGAAAATCACCTCCCATCAACTCGATGGTGAGGATTTAGCCGCCGTTGCCGCCGGCAAAACAAAACGCCAATATATCTTCGCCCAACATGCCTATACGCAAAATATTAATTTTGCCAATCAGGGGCGTGAAATTCCTCAAGTCTATCTTGATGATCCGGCATTGGAAGTGGCGGCCTGTTCAACCTATATGGCATTGTCAGAACAGTGGAAATATTTCTACAGTGCCCCGGATAACCGTGAATTTCTCTTCGATAAACTACTTGACCCGGATGAAACCAGTAACCGTGTCGGCATATCATTTTATGACGATAAGTTAAAAGAAATGCGGTCAGTGATGCACAATCATTTAAAAGCCAGTGGTAAAACCAAAGGCATTGCGGGTGACCATTGGCGGAAATTCCCGAAAAAGACACTCAACCCCAACCCGGATGCCGGACTCCTGATTCAGGATGGCTATGCCCCCTGGGCCGACACCACCCTGCCCGGCAGCATACAAATATCACAAACTTAAAATGCTTAACCATAATGCCTAAGGACTCGCAAAAAAATAAATTGGATTTTTGAGTGAGCCCTAAGCAAAAATCTGTTTAGCGACATCCACCGGGGTGACGACACCAAGCTGTTGCCCGCTGCTACGGTCAATGACCATTAACAGTGGAATTTCTTCTCTTCTGGCATTAACCAGCACTTCAGTTGCGCTTTCATCGGCAAAAACCGTTGAAGCCTTTTTGACCAGCCCACCGATCGGCGTTAAATCCCATAAAGCTTCGTCCAAATCAAATATTGCGTCATAAATGGAAAAAATGCCGCCGGTATTACCGGAATTTGCCTCACTGTCGAACACCACTAACCGGGACAAATTATTAGAACGGCAAGTTTCAACAGCCTCCGCCACCGATGCGGTTGAATTGACAAATTTAACCTGTTCTGACCGCGTCATCACATCGCTGATTTTTAATTTATAAAAATCGACTGAACGGTCAAGGATATCCGCCGCTTCACTGTCAATAATCCCAGCTCGTTCACTGTCGCGCAGCAGCAACCTGAAATCTTCCCGTAACAGCAAACCAGGATCTTTACCTTCAACTCCGCTAACCGCAAACCACTGTACTGTTCTTTCTGTAAACAAAGATAGCAGTTTTGCGAATGGAAACAGGATAATACAGGAGACATAAAGCAATGGGGCGCAAAGAATTAACCGTTCATCCGGCGCCTGACGAAACCAGTTTTTAGGAATAATTTCAATTGTCAGCATGACCAGCGTCAAAACTAACGGCACCGCGACAAATGCGGTTTTGGGTTCTAATCCAGTCCATAGAGCAAATTTCCTGGCCAACATAGAAGCACAGACTATACTGATATTTGTCCCCAGCAAAGTAACTGCAAGCGTCAAAGAAGGGTGTTTAAGCAGCACATCAACCATACTGGCACGGCGACAGCCCTGTTTTTTGGCATTATGGATTCTAGGACGCTGAAGTGAAACAAATCCGGTTTCACAACCGCTGAAAAACGCTTGAATAGCAAGTGCAAGCAGCAGACAAAATAGCCAAATCATTTGCTCACCTCCATGATAAGTTGTTTAACACAGTGCTGTTCAACTTTTTCAACTCTCAGGATAACGCTGTCAATGGTTACAGTATCATCAACTTCAGGAATACGTCCGAGCAAATCGGACAACAGACCGTTCATAGTATTGGCTTCACAATCATCAGGAAGTTCACGCCCCGTCAGCTCATTAAAGATTACAATCGAATCATTCCCTGAAACCCGCCAGTGTCGGTCGGTAAGTTGTTCCGGCTCAGGATCACTCTCCTCATAATCATAATTGAGCTGTCCAACCAGTTCACTGTAAATTATTTTAGCGGTAATCATTCCGGCGGTACGGCCAAATTCATCGACCACCAGCAGGGCCGGGACCCCAGCGGTCCGCATTTTTCTCAGCGCCTGCACTAATGAACATTGCAATGGCATAAAAACCGCCGGGAAACGACATGCTACAGTAATCCATTCACTGCGTTCTTCAGGAGAAAGCCAAAAAAACTCTTTTGATACCAATAAAAATTCAGTATCATCGATATCCTGACTTATGATCGGTATAAAAGGCTGTTTGAATTCAATTATTTTAGCTTTGACTTCATCTGCATCAAGTTCATAATTAACAGTATTAATATTAACACGCGGGATCAGCAATTCAGCAACACTTGTTTCACGCAGCTCCAAGGCTTTATTAAGCAACAGTTGTTCATCATGACTGAAAGCTCCGCCAATTGCCGCCAGTTCGATATACGAAGCATATTCATCGTGGCTCAGCGGATGGCTTTTTTCCCGCCCCAGCAGATTAAGGATAACGGAAAATATCCAGTCAGTCACCATAATTACCGGATAAAGCATCCACCGAAAATAGAGTAACGGTAGCGCAGACCAGGCAGAAAGACGTTCACTGTTGACCAGAGCAATGGTTTTGGGCGTAACTTCACCGAAAATCAGCAATACCACCACTGCAATGAAGATCGAAAGCACAGTAGTCATCAACACATTTAACCCGATAGCGGCAATTAACTGGTTATTAATCAGCGAAATACCGATATTGACAAACGCATTACCCAGCACCAGAGCAATCAAAGTTTTCTGATAGCCATCAAGCAACGTAACAATTGCCCGGCGTATCTTACTGGGATCGTTACGGTAACTGAGCAACCGGGCCCGACTTAGCGAAAACAGTGCCGTTTCCGAACCGGAAAAAAATGCCGAAAGTGCAATCAGCAGCAGTAATACAGCAATCAGAATAATTATAGCCAACATACTCATAAATAAAATCCTTAACCTAATCTTTTACCCCAGGAACGCTGAGCCCCTGCTCGGCATATTTTTAATATATTACCATTAATTAAACGGTACTCGAAAAAGTATTTTTAGTCGGAGTTCACAGCTTTAGCGTGCAATCAATATGTGAATAAAACCGACTTCGTCGGAACTAATAAAAACAAAAAACGTTAGCCACGAATGCACGAATAAAAAACAGAATTTTCAGCCGCTAATGCGCAAATTATAAATTAGTGCATTGCCTAAAATACAATTTCCCATTAGGTTAATAATAATTTATAAAATATTTTCTTCAAGGATTATTCTAAATATTCAACCATTTTTACCGCCGTAGCGGTAAATTTTAGTAACGTTGATTTAATTCGCCCCTTAAACAGCATATTTAAGCAGTTTTTACCGCTATAGCAGTAATTTTATCAATCAATGCAGATAAAGCATTTCTGCCAACAGTGGGTCTGGATTTTTTCGATACGCTCCCGGCGTAACACCAATAATCCGTCTAAACAGCCTGCCGAAATAATTCTGTGAACCAAAACCACAATCGAAAGCAATCTCTTTAATGCTCCGCTTATTACTGCGCAGCAATTCACATGCCAGACGCAACCTGACAAATTGCAGATATTTGCCCGGTGATACCGCATACACTGCAGAAAACTGCCGGGTCAAGGCCTCGGTTGAATAGCCCAAAACACGACAGTATTCAGCAATAGTTGAGCTTTTAGTCACCCCCGCGTCTAACATCTCCCGGAGTTGTTCGACCTTAACCGGAATAGGATTACTGGTCTGCATACGAATATTAACATACGCGAGAAAAAAGCTGTAAGCCAGTGCAGAGTGCATCAAATTAGGTCGATAATCATCCACCAACCGGGAAGCAATAAGTTCTTTCAGCAATCCGCCCAGTTCCGGTTGTTCTGTTATAGAAAAAACAGGGTTATTACGCAGCTCTTCCGGTAGAATATTGACTGGAGAGTCAAAGCCGATACTGACAAATTCAAACTCCCATGGTTCACCATCACCTTCATAACAATAAAGATAGGACCCAGTACGCTCAATAACAAAAATATCTCCAGCCCTGAGTGTTTGGCGACGATTTTTTATATAAATAGTTCCACTGCCAGATAAAGTATGTTTTATCAGTAGACGATGCGGAATCATCGCTATAGAACCATTGCAATACTTCGGACTGCTGATGCTCTCCTTGCCGGCACTGTAAAGAAAAAATGGCGGATGCCAGTTATTAATCATTATTAACCTATTATTTTATCAAGTTTGTGCTATTTTTATCAAGTCCAAGCTGTTTACTATATTGCTTTATCATACTATAATATACTAAAGTGACAATTACAAAAGTATATATAAATAAAAAAGGACTCAATCATGGGCAAACGCAAAAACATTCTGCTGATTACCAGCGATCAGCAACATTGGAACACGCTTGGGGTGTTAAACCCTGAAATAAAAACTCCGAACCTGGATCGTCTGGCAAATTCCGGTACCCTGTTCACTCGCGCCTACTGCCCTAATCCAACCTGTACCCCGACCCGTGCCTCAATTATCACCGGCATGTATCCGAGCCAACATGGAGCCTACAGCCTCGGCACCAAACTGCCGGAAGATGTGCCTACCATTGGCGACACATTCCATCAGAATGGTTATCGTACCGCATTAATCGGCAAAGCACATTTCCAACAGCTCTTGAATCGGCCTGAATATAGTTCGATTGAATCCAATCCGCTACAAAATGATCTTGATTTCTGGCGTAATTTCACCGGTCCATTTTACGGGTTTGACCATATTGAGTTAGCCCGTAACCACGCGGATGAATTCCATGTCGGCCAGCACTATGCTTTATGGATGGAAGAGAAAGGTTTTGCCGACTGGCGGGAATGCTATCAAAAACCGGGCGGCACTGCCGAGCAACAAATTCATAAATGGAATATTCCAGAAAAATATCATTATGATGCCTGGGTTGCGGAACGCACCAATGCGATGATGGAAGAGTACGCAGAGAACGGTGACCATTTCTTCCTCTGGGCCAGCTTTCCCGATCCCCATCCGCCATACCTGATACCTGAACCATGGGACACCATGTACGATCCGGATAAAATAACAGTACCAGAAATGCACCCTGATGAGGATTTCTCAAAGATGCCACCGCAATATGCGATGTCACAGCAGGAAACTCTTGACACAGCCATTTATCAGGAACCGGATGGGCATCATCTTCATGGTTTAACGTCACATCTACATGATAAAAAGCAACTGGCAAAAGATATTGCTATCTACTATGGCATGACCAGCATGATGGATAAATATATCGGTAAAATAATGGATAAACTTGAAGCACTTGGCCTAGCTGATGATACAATTATCGTCTTCACCACCGATCACGGTCATTTTTATGGTCAACACGGCTTGATTGCCAAGTGTATATTCAACTACGAAGATATGCAGAAAATTCCGTTTATTGCCTCCGGCCCAGGCATTCCGGCCGGCAAACAAAGCACTGCCATGCAATCTTTGGTTGACCTCGCGCCAAGTTTCCTCAGCTACTGTGACATTGATATTCCCCGTTGTATGACCGGAGTCAACCAACATGATGTCTGGGCGGGCAAACAGGATTCAGCCCGCGATCATGTAGTGATTGAGAACCATCATCAACCAACCACCTTTAATACTCGCACCTATGTCAATGACAGATACAAAATAAGCGTTTATTACAATCAACCCTATGGTGAGCTGTTCGACCTTCATGAAGATCCAGGCGAAATCACCAACCTCTGGGACAGCCATGAACATCAAGAGTTAAAAAAGGATTTATTGTTGAAATTTATGCACGCCGAAATGGGTAATGAACCCATCCCGATGCCACGCATCTGGGGTGCATAAAATAACCTAATCAGACGCTGTTTGATTTGCATTTATCCGATTATGCATTATTATAAGCGGATTGTTTAAGAGGTGATTGCCTCTTAAGTATACTTTAAACGCTTGAAGCAGGCTAAAGCCTGTACTCCAACAATAAATATCATTTGTAAGGAGTTTTCGTTCAGGTATTAAACTGTTTTAAGAGGAGAATCAAATATGCAAATTGATATGACAACATGGGTTATTGTAGGGATTGTCGCAGGATTAACGTGGCTTATCCTGGTACTTGCTATCTGTAAATTTTCCGAAATGTACAACGACTTTAAAAGGTTACAGAAAGATGTCAGCAGTAACCTGGCTGTAATCAGCAGTAACCTTAAATCTTCTCAGGCAACTGTCTCAGAGATGCTGATCGAACAGCGCCGAACCAACAAAATTGTTCTTGAGTTACTAAATCACAATAAAGATTTCCTCAATACGCTGGAAGTTGAAGGTTAAACTATGGCTACACCCCGTTGTCCAGGACAAAATCTGCAATACTGGGAATTTGCCGATATTTATAACATCAACTGCCCGTTCTGTGACCATGAAATAGAGTTCTGGAAAGATGAACCGCTCCGCATTTGTCCAAATTGCCGCGAAGAGGTGCGCAATACAAAAATGGATCTGGGTTGCGCAAAATGGTGTAAATTTGCCGAAGACTGCATCGGCAAGTCTGTCGAACAAAACTCAGATAGTGTCATTGATCGTCTTACAGTGTTAATCAAACGTCAACTGAATAAAACAGACAAAAGCCTCAAACGCACCAGACTATTCAGCGAAAAAGCAGAAAAATCAGCAACTGAGACAGCGGTCAGCATCTGCATTGTCAAAGCCGGTGCAATGTTACTCGGCGCTGCCACTAATGATGACAACACCCTTACTCCGCTTGCCAACGAACGGGATATTCTATTACAGGCCGGTCTCGATCCTGAATCAATCGAACAGATAACCGCAATCACCGCAGCTATCATTGCCGACAAAATATTACCATCACCAGAATTCAAAATCATCAATGAGTTGAGAAAAAAGATACTTGATACTTGATACTTGGAGCTTGGAGTGCTGGTCGTCAGACCGGCATTTTTGTTTTCAGAGGAAACGGCTTCCAAGGTTAAAATTTCAGAATTCCTGACACATTTGAATATTTAAGCTCAAATAGCAAAAATATGCGGAAATAGAAATTGACATCTCTATTCGCCCCGCACCTTGAATGTAGATAACATGAGCTAGTCCCGTTTTATTTAGCGGGTTGTCACTTTGCAAAAAGTATTCCCAAAGTTATATTTTTTCATTTTAATTTATTAACTTACAAAACAAAGGAAAAGC
>JAKIUY010000203.1 GCA_021647315.1 Victivallaceae bacterium | reverse complement strand
ATTCACGTTGACCATATTTACGGTAATGCTTTATCATCGCCTCTTGGGCTTGGGTTAAACTACTTTTCTCGGCAAGCGTTCTAATTGCCGCACCATAGGCAGCGTTATCCTGATAGTTGCGATAACGATACTGTGCTGATTTAGTAAGCAGATAGCGTGCCAGATTATCTTTAGTAGCAGTCGATGACTGATATTCAACATTACGCACTTTTAACAGATCAGCTGCCGGTTGGCTGTAGTATTCGCTGATAAATTCCGTTAAGCCATCCGAATCGAGATCAAACTGAATATCTAGGTATTTCTTGATAGCTGACGGTAGTTGCGGTGATAGTGGCAGTACACTCAGCCAGATCACATTAACTTGCTGAGTTTTCAGTCGTTTTAAAATGGGCATCAACTCTTGGTCTTTATTCAAGCCAATGCCGATAATAATAATCTGTTTATAGTCGAATTCGCCATCGGCAAGCTCTGCTAGATATTCAGGCAGACGGCGTCTGCTCATGCCCAAAATATCGGCTGTTCTAAAATACCGCAGGGCGACCGCAGCCGCAGTGGCATAATCAATCCAGCCCCAACCGGTAAGAATTAAAGTGTTCATCATCAAGCTCTCTTTTTTATCCTGTGCTATCCTGTTAATCCTGTCTAAAGCAACCCGAATGCAGTGACAGATGCAGCGTAGCGAATATTTTCCCTTAGCTTAAAATTACCTAGAATGATAAAAAGTCAAGCGCGTAGTTGTGCGAACTATTATTAAATGGTCTATTATTAACCATTCGGCAGTCAAATAATAACCAGTGGATTAAAAAAAAGTAGCTCGGGCGTCTCACCTGAGTAAAAAAACAAGCGACTCATTACTATAGCTGGCACTATAAATCATCAATCTACATTCATAAATCATAATTCATTTGACGCCTGAGTTACTTTAGTCACAGGCGAGACGCCTATACTACATTAAAATAGCATAAATTTACCATATATAGCACAATATTAAAACTAATATTGGTTGAAACTATCTTTACCTACAGCATATTAATCGCATTGAAAAAGAACATATAGCTAATTAATCTAAAAAAAGGAAACAGAACAATGGCTAAAATTACTTTTATGGGAGCGGGTAGCTCCATCTTTGCGAAAAATGTGCTGGGCGACTGCCTGCACTGTGATTCATTGAAGGATTCACAAATCGCCCTTTATGATATTGATGCTGGACGTTTAGAAGAATCCAGACAGATGATTGAACTGCTGAATAAAAATATTAATGACGGCAAAGCCACTATTACCGCATACCTAGGTGTAGAAAATCGTCAGGCAGCCCTTAAAGATGCTAATTTTGTGGTCAATGCAATTCAAGTTGGCGGTTATGAACCCTCAACGGTTATTGACTTTGACATTCCAAATAAATATGGTTTACGGCAGACGATTGCTGATACGATTGGTATTGGTGGAATCTTCCGGGCTTTGCGCACCATTCCTGTCATGTGGGATTTTGCCCGTGACATGGAAAAGGTCTGCCCAAATGCCTGGTTCCTCAACTATACTAATCCAATGAGTGCCCTGACCGGAGCCATGTTGCGTTATACTGATGTCAAAACAGTTGGGTTATGCCATTCAGTTCAGGTCTGTTCAAAATCACTGCTGGAAACTCTGGAGATGGAGTATGACGAAAAGACTATTCGTGACCGGATTGCCGGCATCAATCACATGGGTTGGTTACTAGAGATCTCCCGTGACGGCAAAGACATCTATCCTGAAATCAAAGCCAAAGCGGCCGAAAAAATGGCTGAATGGCGGGCAGCAACCAATAAAGATGATAAATCAAAGAATATGACCAGATTGCAGATGATGCAGAACTTTGGCTATTACATCACAGAGTCAAGTGAGCACATGGCTGAATATATGCCATACTGGATCAAAAAACAGTATCCAGGTCTGATCGATGAGTTCAATATTCCGCTGGATGAATATCCACACCGTTGTATCAAGCAAATTGAAAAATGGGGGAAACAGAGCAAAGAATTGCTTGAAAACCCATGCTTGACCCACGAACGCAGTCATGAATATGGAGCAACTATCATGAATGCGATTTTAACAAATGAACCGGCGCAAATCGGCGGTAATGTACTGAACAACGGTCTAATCTCAAATATACCGAACGAAGCGGTGGTTGAAGTGCCATGCCTAGTAGATGCAAACGGTATTCAAGGCTGTTATGTTGGAGCCCTGCCCGAACAGCTTGCCGCATTGAACCGCACGAATATAAATGTTCATCTGCTGACCATCGAAGCCGCTATCACGGGTAAAAAAGAGCATATCTATCATGCCGCGATGCTTGATCCTCACACCAGAGCGGAATTAACATTAGATGAGATTCGCAATATGTGTGATGAGATGATCGAAGCACATGGTAATATGATGCCGAAATTTGTCTAAAGAGTCAAGTTCAATGACTCACGTCATTCCTGCTTAAACAGCAATATAAAAAGCCAAGAGGCAATTTCAAAAGTCCAGCGCGAGCATGATTTTTAGTGTGGAAGTCACCTCCCGGTGGCGAATTCGCGACCAAGAGGTCGCTCCCACATTGTCTATTGCATAGCCTGACAATGATTAATCCGCATCTGGAAAATTGCATCCGCATTTACAGCTACAAACTTGAAAGTTTCAGTAGGAATTATAGAGTTTCACCGTCTGAAATTCGCAAATCCAAGTGTTATAAGTTTTAGGCGTGTAGCTGAAAATCTCCGTTAAATTCAACTGTTTGCCGAGTCTGCGGCACCCGAGCTGACCGGTTACATGAAGTTTAATCGCCTAATTTTTAATCGCGAATGCGCTAATATTAAAATAAAAACAGTGCTAACTTTTATCCTGTATACCATGTTGATCCGCTGTTGATTCACAAATAATAAGTTCATTTTCAAGCACAATATTTTTTTACAGATTGATTTTTTTTGTTATTGACAAGGTCAATTGCCAAATCCGCGACAGTTTTAGTTAAATTGGGAATATCTTGACTAATTGTTGTATGCGGCGGTGTTAGATATTTAGAAACATCCGGATCCTCAAACAGCACGATATAGCTATTCAGTACCTGCCGAAGCAAAACTTAATGCAATTCGCACCCTGCTGGATGCTGCTGCCTCCGGTAAAAACTCTGAAGTTGTCTATATTCTTTCCGGCGACAGTACCAGAGACAGTTTCAGTGCCGGACAACAGTATATCTATAGCAGCCATTTAGCCTAGATTAATGTCCGTTTACGTTCATAATTCAAAATCTGTCTTAGGGGCGTCTCAATGGATAAATAACATCGTTCCCAATGCCTCTTTGAAAAACGCTATAGCTAACCCTAAAGGAGCTGGGGAAAACACGATAATGGAGTTTTCATTGGGGATTAATGATCTAAACGGCTTTGGAGCAGAAAAAGCTGTTAATTTTGCTTAACCCTACTTTCTTCGAAATTAGGGATATATAAAAAATCAATAAATTTTCTAAGCTCAAACCTACTCAACGCCTAAGCTCAAACCCACTCAACGCCTAAGCTCAAGATGTAATTTTATAGAGCCCTAAAACATTTGCCGGTTCTTGAAAATGATTTGATGCATGCGATATTGACTTATTATGTATATCCGCGAAGGTAAAAGAAAAAAGAGACGGCAATGAAACAACGGTGGTTTGAACATGCCACTGAAGATTTTGCCAGTTTGTAGCGCTCTATACGCTCGAAGAACAAGGGTACAGTTAAAACAACTGAAAAGATTTATGAACGGATTGGACGTTTGAAAGAACAGTGGGGCATCTGTTTATTGCAATAATGGCATATCATTTTTTATGTAAT
>JAKIUY010000079.1 GCA_021647315.1 Victivallaceae bacterium | reverse complement strand
TAGTTAGACATTATATCTCTCCAATGTTTATGGGGTTTAAGTGAGATATAATATATTACATTTTTACTTACAGGTGGTACACTTTCAAGTGACCATGGGTGGTACACTTTGGGTGACCGCTAACAATATTCTGCTTGATACAGATGTTTATATTATTTCTGACAATATTGGTGAGGGAATTCCTATTGACTCGTCCCAAGGTGAAGTCATAAAACATATTGAAGAGATGTCTAAGAAATTTTCAGAAGCAACTGGATATAGATTCTTTAGTTATGAAGATGAAGGAGAAATATTTTTCCCATTTTTTCTGACCCAGAAGGATGCGGATAATTTTTGCGGTGCATATAGTGGCAAGGAAAATAAAATATTTGCCTTTGAAATATTGCAAGTTAAAGGCGAGGTAATTATTCCTAAAATATTGGATACTGTAACCACAGTTATGAATGCTCAGTCAGGTGATGAATTTGAATTGAATGAGAATATAATAAAGAAAATAAATGAGACAATGAGGAGAACTAATAAAGTGATAATAAAAAACCACAGAGAATAATAAACACCATAAACTTAATGAACATAGCCAGCTCCGCCGGAACTTAAAAAGTAGCCTGCGACTTCCAGGCGCAACGGCAAATAGATCCCCAAGGGGAGCAGGGGCTTGCGCCAGGATGTCGCAAACTACTATAAATACAATTCCCTATTAGGTTTAAATATGATCTACGTGTTCAGACTTTGGAGCGACTGGCGGATCAGATTTTCGGCTGAACATTCTTCATTTGGTAATTTATCAACCAGAGCCCGCAGGGTCTTGGAGATTTTATCCCGTTTGAAACCGAGCTGTTCAAGTGCCAGCAGTGCCTCTTCAGCCGCAATGCGCTTATCATCAGGAAGCTCTTTGTCTGCTTGACCGTACTTCACGCCCGGCGCAAGTTTTTCTACCTTGTCCCGCAGTTCAACGACAATTCTTTCTGCCGTACGTTTACCAATACCACTGATCTGTTTAATTATCGCCAGTTCGCTATTGCTTACAGCGGAACAGAAAGTCGCCACCGGCATGGTGCTGAGGATACTCAAAGCCAATTTAGCACCGATACCACTGACACTGATCAGAATTTCAAACAGTTTTTTTTCGTCATCAGTTGCAAACCCATAGAGATGAAAAGCATCTTCACGCACCTGGGTATAGGTCATCAGACTGACCTCTTTGCCAGCATCAGGCAAACGGTCGTAGGTACTCATCGGGATAAAAATACGATAGCCGACTCCCCCGACATCAACCACAACATGGCTGAAGCCCAATTCAATCAATTTTCCGGTAATCCTGGCAATCATATTTTACCTTTTTCTGAGGGACTGACGATATTCAATATATTCATCAACGGCCGTTTTAACAGAATTTCTATAATAACGCATAAAGAGCCATTCACCACCATTTTTGACAAAGTCCTGTCTTGTCAGTTTGCGCCATGAAGGATAGCGGGTAAAGCCAACGGTTTTGCCAAGCCAGGCCAGATATTTAATCCGGTTTTCCTTTGCCTTCCAAAAGCTGTGCGGAGTACAACGCAATTTCCATTCCAACCACTCATATTCAGGAAAGTTATCCTGCAGTAAAGCAATTATTGAGCCTTGGTAAAAACCCTGCAACAACCTGCCACCATAATTATTGCCCAATACACTCCTGGTGAGCTGGTACCAGTCTTCATACTCTTTAACCTGAAGTTCTTCAGCCAACCACTCAAAATAACGCTTGCGATTCACCAGTTTAGCCCAAAACCCTTGCGAGGTGCTGTTAAACAACCACTCTTTACCGGTAATTTCAGACTGATATTCACGCAGAGCTCTGATTGGGGAATCCCCATAATAACAGGCTAATAAACCACTGCCACGATTTTTATGAAATGCGCTTTTACTTATCTTAAACCAATCTTCAGGTTTCTTAACGCCCAGCTGGTAACCGAGCCATTTCATATATTTAAGCCGATTGCGTTTATCTTTCCAAAAACCATCGACTACCGGTTTCTCCCGAGTCCACACGGCGTCAATATCACACTCTATCCATTCCTGGTTCTTCATATTTCAATCTCCATAGAAATGTCCGTGGCCTTGACCGAATGGGTCAAGGCACCGACAGAAATAAAATCCACACCAAGGCGGGCTATCGCCGGAATACGTTCCAGAGTAATACCGCCACTGGCTTCAAGCCTGGCTTGCCCGCTATTAAGCGAAACCGCCTGCGCCATTTGTTCATTGCTCATATTATCCAGCAGAATATAATCGGCTTCCGCTTCAATCGCTTCACGCACTTCATCCAGTGTGTCAGCTTCAACTTCAACTTCCAATTCCGGGAAAATCTCCCTGGCACGTCGCACTGAACGAGCAATGCCTCCGCTTCCCTCCATCCCGGCCAGTTCACGATGATTATCCTTAATCATTATCCGGTCATAAAGACCGATACGATGATTAGAAGCACCGCCAACCGCGACTGCATACTTCTCAAGGTTACGCCACCCCGGAGTGGTTTTTCTGGTATCCAGAATAACCGTTTGAGTCCCCACCACCAATTCCATATAACGCCGAGCAGTAGTAGCAATTCCACTCAGTCTTTGAATAAAATTAAGTGCGGTACGTTCCGCAGTAAGCAAAGCCCGGGCATTACCGGATATTTTTGCCAACAGTGTTGCTGCCGGACAATAATCACCGTCCGCAACCAAACATTCAAACTCAATTGATTCATCGATCGCCTTGAAAACCCGTTCAGCAACCGACAATCCGGCACAGACGCAATCTTCCTTGCAACGCAATATTGCTGAAACCAAGATATTTTCAGGGACTACCGCAATAGTTGTAGTATCCCCTGTTTCATCCAAATCCTCTATTAATGCCAGAGATATAAGTTGATAGACACGATCATAATCAATTAATGGCAAAAACATTTATCTTAATCCTTAAATATATAAAATGCAAAAACAGTCAGTGTATAGCTGACAGGTGTTAAGAAACTCCAATTCAAATAGCTTACAACAATACTACAATAGTCTCTAGAGGATACTTTTCAAGCACATTGAACGAGTAAAGCGATAAAAGAAAGTACGAAAAACTGATATGAGGCAAGGGTAGCCAGCACTTTTCAGGAGCAGAGGACTAATCACCAGCGGTAATTAGTAAATTTTATACGGATGACATTCTGGAGATATTTTTAATCGCAGTAGCTTTTCCAGTCATCATATCATAAGAAACGACAACTGCATCCAGACGGATCCCCTTTTCTACCACCGGTAGACGTTGTGGCATACCGGTGCGAAACTTTTCAACTACCGCTTTAACTTCACGTCCCAAAATGGAAAACTCAGCACCGACCATGCCGACATCGGAAATAAACGCAGTATGATCGGCCAGTAGCTTAGCATCCGCAGTCTGAACATGAGAATGAGTTCCAAGTACTGCTGTAACTTTACCAGCCAAAAAATGTCCCATTGCCGCCTTTTCACTAGTCGCTTCCGCATGCATATCAACAATAATAGTTTTAACCGTCAGAGGTAATGATTGCAGGATATTTTCAACCGTTTCAAATGGGCAATAGGCACTGTCGCGGACAAATACTTTTCCCAGCAGGTTAATCACGGCAATTTCACCACCGGCAGGGTTACGGAAAATACCATAGCCTTTGCCTGGTTGACGATTACTGAAATTAGCAGGACGCAGGACATTATTGAATAGGGTTATCTCATGCTCGAAGTTTTTTTGATCCCAGACATGGTCACCGGAAGTAATAACATCAGCAACCCCTTCAAGATCTCTGATGCACTTAGCAGCTAAGCCGGAACCATTCGCGATGTTTTCCGCATTGACAATACAGAAACTGCAATTGAATTCACGCCTCAGCTCCGGTACCAGTTCCTTGACCGCTTTACGTCCGCCCTTCCCGACAACATCACCAATAAAAAGTAAATTCATTATTTTGCAGTCTTAGGTATGTATGACCATTTCATCAATACCG
Source organism: Victivallaceae bacterium (assembly GCA_021647315.1). GTDB lineage: Bacteria > Verrucomicrobiota > Lentisphaeria > Victivallales > Victivallaceae > JAKIUY01. Next base: position 20,078 of record JAKIUY010000079.1, on the reverse strand, counting down.
CGCCCCAGGTCAAACCTCCACCAAACGCAGTAAGCAGCACATAGTCGCCCTGCTTAATATGATCACCGCGAACCATTTCGTCAAGACAGATCCCAATAGAAGCGGCAGAGGTGTTACCAAAGCGATTGACGTTTATATAGACCTTTTCTTCAGGTATTTTCAGTCGCGATGCCACCGCTTTCAGAATACGATAGTTTGCCTGATGCGGAACCAGCCAGGCTATTTGAGATGCATCCATTTCAGCCTCTTCCAACACTTTACGACATACTTTGACCATACTGTTAACGGCAAGTTTAAATGTATCCTGTCCAGCCATTGTAATAAAATGCTCTTTATTGGCAACTGTTTCCTGGGTTGCGGGGCAAGCACTGCCACCTGCAGGAATTTGTAAGATATCGGAATATTCACCATTAGCGCCCAGCGAACCGGCAATGAAACAATCTTCAGTAGAATCATCCTTTTCCAGAATAATACAGCCGGCACCATCACCAAACAGTACACATGTATTGCGGTCATCCCAATTCAACAGGCTTGACATCTTTTCCGCACCCAAAACCATAATGCGCTTCAGATGTTTTTTGGCTGTCAGTAAAGCATGTCCGACCTCTAAAGCATACAGGAGTCCGGAACAAGCAGCTTCCAAGTCAAAACACATTGCATTAGCTGCGCCAAGTTTTTTCTGTACAATACATGCAGTACTGGGAAAAACATGATCAACAGAAATTGAGGCAACGATAATGCCATCCAGCTGGTCAGCGGTTAGGCCAGCCATTTCCATGGCATTCTCAGCTGCTTTGACTGCCAGGTCAGATGTCGCCTGATCAGCTGAAGCAATCCGACGTTCCTCGATTCCAGTTCTGGTTCTTATCCATTCATCACTGGTATCGACCAGTTTTTCAAGGTCAGCGTTGGTCATTATCTTATCAGGAACATAAGATCCGGTTCCAATTACTCTGATTCCCATAAGAATCTCCAGATTAGTAGAGCTGTTTAAACTTCATTCTTAATACAGCTTATTATGTATTTAAATTTATCAATCAAGCTAGCGCAATGACTTCAGTAACGGCTCTAATTGCTTAATTTTAGCGGTAATTTTTTCATTAGCACCGAAACAAAGCATTTCTGATGCCGCTTTTATGCCATTGAGGAATGATTTTGAGGTCGAAGACCCATGTCCGATAAGACATATACCATTAATTCCTAATAACGGTGCTCCGCCAAACTCTTCGGCATCGCAAATTCCTTTCAGGTCGCGAAAAGCATTTTTAGCCAGCATTGCTCCGGTCATCCGGAACGCATTTTTGGAAAAAGCGTCTTTCATCCATTTATTCGTTGCCTTGCTCAATCCTTCCGCAGTCTTTAAGACAATATTGCCGGTAAAACCATCACAGACAACCACATCAGCAATATTTTCAAAAATAGTATTACCTTCAACATTGCCAATAAAATTAATTTGCATTTTTTCGAGTATTTTAAATGACTCTTTGGTTAAATCATTGCCTTTGCTGTCCTCGCCGCCAACGCTTAACAAGCCAATTCGCGGCTTGTCAATGCCGAACATAAAACGTGAATACGTTTCAGACATTACTGCAAATTGCGCTAAATTATGAGGTTTGCACTCCACATTAGCTCCGGCATCAGCCAAAATAAAATGGCCATTCTGCCCAGGAAGTAATGTTGTGATTGCAGGACGTTCCACTCCAGGCAAGGTACGGGTGATTACCGTATGAGCCGCAACAGCCGCACCTGTATGACCAGCAGTGAAGAGCGCATCAATCTCACCTTGCTTCATTAATTTGGCAGCAATGGATATTGATGATTTTTTCTTGCCTCTAAGCGCCATGATGGCTGGTTCGTGCATCTCAACCACCTCTTCAGCATGAATCAGCGAAAAGCGCGGATGCTCAGTCAAATCATATGCCTCAAGATAATGGGCAATCTTTTGTAGATGACCAATCCCGACAATATTGATATCAGGCGACTCATCCAAGGCCAAGGCAATCCCTTCGATTGCAACGCGTGGAGCAAAATCTCCACCCATTACATCAACCGCTATTCTTTTCTCAGTCAACAGTTAATACCTGTTTGCCTTTGTAATTACCACAAGCCTCACATGCATGATGAGGTCTTAACGGAGCCTGACAAGCCGCACAGTATGTGACTTGAACTCCTTTGTAACGATTAGCTGCTTTACGCATCCGTTTTTTCATTTTCGACGTTTTTCTTTTTGGCACAGCCATTGTAACTATCTCCTAAACAATTAATTAAGCGGCGAAACAGCCGCTACTACGCAATTTTGCGTAAACTTTCACGCCACCATGCCCGCCTTTAACAGCATAGCAAGTGGAACAAATCAAAACTTAAACCTAACCGGCTTTGCCGGAACTTTGACCATCTAAACAAACAGGAAATATTATTCCCTGTTAAGTTAAAATAACAAAAGAAGGTAATATACTGTAATCAGGTGATATTTTCAATCCCAAAAATCCAATTTATCCAAATCTCCCCAAATATCATCCGCTATATCTTCGGCAACACAATCGCAACTAGTTTTATTCAGGTCAATACCACACTGATTACATAGCCCCGAACAATGCTCTGAACAGAGCGGGTTCATCGGCAATATAATCTGCAAATCTTCACTGATGTCGTCAGTAACATCAAGTTGCTGTTCGCCAACATCTTCGTAGAAATGACAAACTTCGCGATTGACAATATTCTGTTCAAACTTAGCTGTACACCGTCCACAGCTGCCATGAAATTTTGTGCCAACCTCACCGGTAAGCAAAATACCTCCAGTGACCAATTGCGCTTTCAAATGATAGACAACATCATCTTTGAATTCAACCAAATCACTATCCTGAATATTTATATCGACTGGATTTTCAATTCCATCCAACTCAACATCACCCTGATCAAGCTGGGCAAGCGGTATAACTATCATCTCAATCCTCAAGCTCTATTTTTAATAGCATCTTTCAATTTATCCACGACCACCGATGGCACAAAACCGGTAAAATCGCCGTTGAACGCTGCAATTTCCTTAATCAACCGCGAACTGATAAATGAATTATCCGCACTCGGCATCATAAAAATAGTTTCACAATCCTCACTCAGTTTACGATTCATCAGAGCCATCTGCAATTCATATTCGAAATCTGAAAATGCCCGTAACCCGCGTAACACCGCATTCGCATCATAATTATTAATGGCATCAACCAGTAAACCCTGAAATGAGACAATATTAACATTTGAAAACGCATGACAACTTTCACGCAACATCGCCATACGTTCGTCAGCTGAAAAAAGTGCATTCTTATCATTGTTCACCGCTACTGCCACATAGACTTCATCAAACAGTCGCCCCGCACGCCTGATCAGATCCAAGTGTCCATTAGTTACCGGATCAAAACTACCCGGATAAAGAACTCGTCGCATTGTACTCTCCCGAACAGGCATTCGCCTGATTTTCTCCGCTTCGCGGTCAGTTTGCCAAAAAAATATAAGCTAAAGATTACGCATCCGAACATATACCGTTTGTAAATACATTTACAATGACAACCTAAGTTAAAAACTCTGAGACTTTTACCTGGCCTCGTTTTGTATATAGTAAATTTATCCGCTCTTACAGCAAATGCAAGGAACTACCATGATGAAGCAACAAAAATCCATGCCGTATAATATCCTTTGAATATAACCGGCTCTGCCGGGACTCTGAACACATGACTTAAGGGATTTTTAAGTGGCACCGATTTATGATATATCAAAGTCTTCGGTCCTCGGGCTACAGTCTTCAACTGTATTCTGAAGACCGATGCCTGAAAACCGAAGATCCGAAAGCCTCATGTTAAAATCACAATAAAATATTGTTTCTTAGTAACGGGTCATGTGTTCAGTGACTAATAAAAACAAAAAACGTTCCCTACGAATGCACGAATAAAAAACAGAACTTTCAGCCGCGAATGCGCAAATTTATAAATTAGGTCGACTCCTACATTGAGAACTCACAGCCACAGTAACTTTGGCGATAGAGCTCCCACTCTTTCGTCAGCGCGATGCTTCTGAGGAAACCATGCTTTTTCTTGAAATCATAAGGTATATAACCAGGAAACCGTGCTCCGATTTCAAAAATAATTTCCGATATTTTATGCGGGCTGAGGGTCAGTGTCGTGGTAAATTGTGAATAACCATTGCGTTCAGCCAACTGTGCCGTACGCGTTAAATTAAATTCAAAACATTTTTGGCAACGCAACCCTTTCTCAGGTTCATTCTCAAAGCCACTGATATATTCAAGCCAGGCATCGTGATCATAAATATCCTCTTCCAGAATCACCTCACAAATATTACTTAGCTTACGCATATATTCCAGGCGCTTGCGGTATTCAGTTTCAGGATAGATATTTGAGTTGGAAAAATAGAGTGCAACTTCGTGGTCATCCAGCATGACTCTTTCCACGGACGGAGCCGCACAGGGAGCACAACATGCATGTATCAAGATCTTTTCATTACTCATTATAATGTTCGTAGTTATCTTTCCCATATTTCTGGATACCTTTAGCGGTCACCGTATCAAACGGGCCATGAAGCACCACAAAACTCCCCTCGCCGGCAATCACCGCTGGCGTTATCTTCCGGTAGTAAACTCCATCAATCAACAAAGCCATTTTTTGCCCCCTGAAATTCAGCGACAACAGATCCCACTGCATCCTGCCGCGTCGATCCAGTTCAAGCACGAGATCATAAAGCCCGCTGCTCGGACGTTTTTTAAGCCTGATATCTTTGATATTTTTAGAGCTGAGAAAATAATTGGTATTAATCCACAACTCACGGCCATCATAAGTAGCAATTTTTTTCTCCAGCAAGGTTGCCCTTGGATATTTAACAACCTGATGAAAGGTCAGCAGATACTTAGGTTTATATTCCTGCCCGAATGAGAAATCTGAGTCGGCATCAGCCGCCATGATATCCTTCCAGGATAGATCCAATGCTTCGCATCCACTCAGCACTACAAATATCGACAACATTAACAATATAAAATATTTTTTCATCTTCAATTCTCCAACCAAACCATTATCACCGGCTATGGCTTAACATTTTCCTGACGCCACGCAGCAGCCCACAGCATCATATTATCAATCATAAGTTTTTCTTCCCACGCCAAATTAAATTTGAACAACAAACTCCTGTTTCGTGAAATAAACTCAACTGCATCCGACGGTTTTTCGTTAACCAACCGCATCACTCCTAAAAAGAGCAAACTGAAATCAAGATGCTGTCCCGGTTTCAATTCACGTAAATATTTTTCCATCTGCGGCATTGAGAATTTTTTCATTGCTTTCATAGCAAACAATTCCCTAAGCCCGGAAACAGGTGAATTTTTAAGTGAACGCCTCATGCGCTCCAGAATCATTTCAAGTGGCAACTTACCATTCAAGATCACAACCCCGGCATCGATCATCATCAATTCAGGATAGCCGTAAACCGCAACCACTCGCCGATCCTGTTTATACAGTTCCACGGTCTTAGTCATTGCACCCAGTGAATTTTCCGGGTCAGCCAGGTTCAACAGCAACAGGGAACGCCACAGCGGGCCTGAGCCAAAAGCAGCTGAAACATTTTTCTTCATCAGAGCAGTGAATTTACCAATCGGATATGGTTTATTACCATAAAAAACAGTGCAGGCAATAGCGGCACTCAACATTCTTGAACATGTATCAATATCTCGGCACAACCGCAAGTTTTTTATGACTGCGGCAGACAAACGTTTCCCTTTGAGAATTTCACCTACCTGATCACAGATAGCAATGTCATCAGCAAATTTATCACCGAACAGTTTGCTATATATATCGAGTTGTTCCGCAAACGCATCTGCCGGATTAATTTTACTGTTCTGAATAAGTGCCAGCAGATGCAACATTGCAATATTAACATCAACCATACTGATTTTATCAGCAGTAACTACATGTCCCGCGCCCAGTTGTTCAGCAATACCATAACGCTTAATCAGCAGAGCATACTCCAAAGTCATTCGTCGTTGCATTTTTACGGTATCAGTAACAGCAATTTGACTATTATCGCCCGCAGCATGTCTGCCGCGAACAGGTTGCCCGGCCTCCGGCGGCAGGTTTTCATCAGGAAAAAGCTCACTTGGCAGTGGTGGTGCAGGAACGTTCTTAGGTGGTCCCGGCAGTCCCGGCAATACAGGCGCAGGTGGTTCAGCCGGTTCTCCAGGCACATCAGAACCCGGAGCAGGTTTTTCAGCAGTTTTAGCCGCTTCAGCAGGTTTATATTTTCCCGCTTCAGCAACCGGCTCATCCTTCACTTTCAAAGCTTCAGTAAGGCCAGCAATTTCTACCATTTTATATAAAATATCATCAGCTACTTCAAACTTACCCAACCGATAAGCAATGACACCGACTCCGAACAGCGTGGCGAAAGATGATTCAGAACTGTACCGCCCAACACTAACATCATTAAACAATTTGCTGTCCTTCATCCCGGCGGTCACTCTGACATCATACCACAAACCGGTATCAACTTCAGCACTTAGACGCAATTGATCCATACCACCACGCCTACCTGACTCTTTAGCTAAATATTTAACCGCAGCCCCCGGCTGTTCCAAGTTCCATCCCATAAATGGCAAAGCTCCCTCAATGGTCTTACTCCTGCCTATATTTACTAATAGACTTTTCTTAACCTTTGCCACACGCTTCTGATGATCCTTATTCATCGCGAATCTAGCAGACATCGTTGCGGTAAGATTGACGGCCAGAGTAATATTTCTCTTTCTGACCTTAATGTAATGTTTAAACATTCTGGCAAAATCTCTATCTCTGCCGAATCCGGCATAACGCTGCTGAAGCATTACGATAACCTGACGATTCTTTTTATAGCAATCGGTATCCGAATACTGCACTGTCATATCGGAAATAAGCTCCATGATTTCAGGATTCTGCTGTTTTTCTAATATCAGCATTTTTCTGAGAACAGTCCAGGCGGCCCGTTCAAGTACTGCCCGCTTGACATCACTCATCACGTTTACTATCGTCGCTTTGTTGGATTTACTCAGTTTTTTGCTTTTCCCAAGCAGATTACCCATTGAACCAAATAGTCTATCCCGCAACAACCACCCGAAGACCAGATAGCTATCATCCTGCTTGGCAAACGGAACCTTGGAATTCTCAATCCCCTTGATGACCAAAGCAACTTTACTGCGATTACTAATTGCAGACCATTTTTTCTTATACCCGACAATTGCTCCGCCAATCGGGCGCAACAGAACTATATATGATTTTTTAAATTTACTGATTTTATAGGTTGATTCCTTGCCAGGCAAACCTGGAATTGTCAACCCGGCAAACGAAGCTTCATTGCCGATAAAAAACTTTTTTATATCTCCGCCGTCAGCCACCATTTTATTTAATACGTCAAGATTTTCCCGTTGCACCTTGCTCAATTTTAATTTTTTCCCTGCAATCAGTAATTTAATTACATCATCACCGTTTTTAAGTCCCAGAGATATCCGGTTAAGCGTCTCAAAATAGGCTGCGGTTGCACCCGCAGTCTTTCCTATGGCATCCAGCTTACGCCGCAAAACAGCCCGTCGCGCCAGCTCACCGCGCAGCATCACCGCTTTTTTATTAATTAAACGTTTCCGCGCTTCTGCGCTTTTCATTCGCCCATCAAGACGCGAAACCGCAGCTAACAGAGCTTTTTTTGCTTTATCAGCCATAGTTCCTGCAACAAGCTTATCGCTGCTATTGCGCTTCAACAGTTTTGCCGCTAATGACTTCATATCACGTAACTGGAATGGTTCATGACTACTTCCAGCCTGTACTTCATTCATGCTCATCGTTAGACTCTTAATGCTCTCCAAATAGTCTTCACGGGCTTGTTTCTGACGCAATTTGGCATCAGCAAGACTCTTCTGCTTTTGCTCTTTGCGTTCCATCGCCGCCACCAATGTCTGATTAATCTCTTTTTTTACTGCACCAGAGGGCTTATAACGTTTATTAAAATCTTTTATTACCGCAATAATTTTATCATCATCAAGAACATCAAGCTCTTTTTTCAGTGCAAGCCAGCGTTCTTCCACCGAATTATTAAAGTTTCCAGGTTTTACCGGGGCAGTAACACCGGGCTGGTTATCTGAGTCATCGTTATCGTTGTTGCTATTACTGTTCAGCGCCATAAATACTCCCACTGTAACAATTCCGGCAACCAGAGCCGCGGCCAATGCAATCAAACTGTTTTTCTTTGAATTTGAAGCAGAACCCGGTTCCAAGCTAATATCTGGTTCGCTGGACGGAGCAACCGTCTTAGGCAGTGGCGGGGGCTTAGGTTTATTCAACTTCAGTGAAATGCCAGAGTTATCAAGTTTTTTATAAATATTTTCAAGGCTTTTAACTATGTCGTGCCATGAAGCGGGACGGTTATGGCAATCTTTTTCCAACATCTGATCAATCAGATCGGAAAGTTCCTGGCTGAAAAAATCTCCACTGTCAGAGAGCGAATCATGGTGCTCATAAAGATGCATATCCATCACTTTTTCTGAGTCATCTTCCTGAAACGGCGGATGTCCCGCAAACATATGATAAGCTGTCGCGCCAAATGAATATATATCCGAAGTCATTCCTACCTTTTCAACCTCACCACTTATCACTTCAGGAGGAGCATACATCGGAGTAGCCATCAACTCCTCACTGGCATCATTGCCGATTTTAGCCAGTCCAAGGTCAGCAAGTTTCGCTTCACCGCGGCGATTAACCAAAATATTCTCAGGTTTGATATCACCATGCGTCAGCTCTTTTCTGTCCCACGCGTATTCCATACCACGTGCCACAATCAGTGCGACTTCAAGACCACGTTCCGGTGCCAACCCATTGCTGCGGGCAATTTCCTCTTCAAGGTTTTCGCCTTCGATAAGTTCCATGGCGAAGTAGTAGATGCCGCCATCAGCCGCTCCGGCATCAATAGCCTGAACAATATACGGCGAACTCAGGCTGGCTGCCGCCCTCGCCTCTCTGAAAAAACGCTCAACAAACTCGTCATCAGTTGACACCTCGTGATGAAGAACTTTCAAGGCTATATTACGGTCAAGATTCAGCTGTTTAGCTTTATAAACGGCACCACTTGTACCGCGCCCAATCTCATAGTCGATTTTAAATCCCTGAATTACCGTTCCAGGCGGCATTGATGCCCGGTCAACCTCATGACCGCACTCAGGACAAATCAACTGTCCACTGCCATTATCCTCAAACGTAACTGCTATTTTACATTTTTCACAATAAAGTTGCATAAAAAATACTTTCTTCCCCAAAAAAAATATATCTGCCAGTTAAATTTGGCAGCTATATCGAACTGTTTAAATTTTACCTCTTAATACACCCCTACTACAATCATTTTCAATACCCATAATCCAACCTATTACTATAGCACAAAAAACAGTAAACATCAACCCGCAGAAGATAAATAAAAAAAATGTTTTACAAGTGAAATGTAATACCTATCTAACTTTCATGTGTTCTACTTAAATGCATCGTTGCCCAGTATGGCGGATGCTCCTGCGCCGTCGTTTTTTGTGACAGTGCAGGAGCTGTTATACTAAAATTAGAGGTATTACAGTGGAATCAGGATAAAATCAAGAGAATTAACCACGGTAGTTGAAATAGTGTGCCCAGTAGCCAAAGAACTGTTACCTGGTAGAGTAGCAGATGCATTCCAAACGGCCTGGCGTTGAATTCTAAGCGCATTATCTGAAGGATTCTTTACCGGAAACCAAACTTTTATGTTGAAATTAAATTTAAACCCAGGAATATTTAATGTTTTCACATGCTCCTCAATCACCAGACATTCAATATTATTAACCGTTTCGCGTCCGCTGATTTCAGCTCGTAATTTCACCTTATCCTGAGAAAATTTAATACCATGCTGCTTAAATAGAGCAAAAAACTTTTCTGCCGGCGGTTGCCAGCTGACGCCAATTACCGCCTGACGTTTTTTGCCCAGCAGCTCAGTAAGATTTTCTTCAAATATTGATGGAAAAAGCAATGACAATAATACTTTTTCGCGATTTGACAGTGCCACATATTTATCACCTTTGATCCGGAATTGCGCACGCTTCCCGTGGTTAAAAATAATCGAAAGTTGTTTACCTTTCAAATTACTTTTGATTGCTTGATTATCAATCAAACCGCTGAATTTTTCTACCTTAAAATCACATTCAGCAATCATTCCGCCAACATCGACCCCGGTAATTACCATGATCCCGGTGAGTTTTATTTTCAGGCTGCGGCGGTGATTTGAACTGTCAGCGGTACTTCGAATTCGAGTAAGCTTAAACAATTCAGCAGTAAGATCGCAACGATAACGTGCTCCAATCTGGTATTTAGAGTTAAAGGAAAGTTTTAATTTATCAGACACAACAGGCGTAGCCACAGATGAACAGTGGAAGCTTCCCCAAGCCATTGCAACTGCTACAATATAATAAATTTTATGGATTAATTTCACGATTATTTATTATGCTCGTTTAGGTTGAATTTTAAACTTTTATTCTGTGCAATTGAGCTTAATTTGCCAGATAAACTAACTAAAAACTACCCATAATGGGTATGATTTTATATTTTCAAAGGCCAGCTTTTAAAATTCGTCATCCAGACAGGACATTTCATCTTCAATAAATTCCATAGCCAATTCAAATGCGTTAGCTCGATGACTTATCTTATCCTTGATATCAGCTGAAAGTTCACCGAAAGTTTTATCATAACCGTCTGGAATAAAGAGTGGATCATAACCGAATCCTTGTTCTCCACGTGGCGCATCCGCGATAGCACCATGCACTTCACCGATGAACGTTTCGATGATTTCACCGTTCATGGCAATAGAAAGTGCGCAGACAAATTTTGCCCGGCGATTTTCATTGTCCCCTAACGCTTTCAGTAACTTTGCCATTCTGGCACTGTCACTATCAGCATAACGTGATGAATGAATCCCCGGCGCGCCATCAAGTGCTTCAACCACTAGGCCTGAATCATCAGCAATCGCCGGAATATCACAATATAGATTAGCCGCCAAAGCTTTCAGTTCGGCATTTTCTTTAAAAGTTGTCCCCGTCTCTTCAACTTCAGTAAAATCTGGATAATCATCAAGGCCGATCACCTCTACTTCCTGATCCTTAAGCAACTGGCGAAATTCGCCAAGTTTATGCGCATTATGAGTGCCGGCAACAATCTTAAACATATTTATCTCTCCTGAACAGGCAGCTGCCTGAATTATTCCGCTTTGCGGTCTACTAAAAATATCATAAAGCCATAATATAACGCCACAGATATTTTTTTACACCGCTGTTCAATAGAAATCAGAAGAAGTTTTTGGGGACTGCTGGGACTGATGAGGTTGTCAATGTCCATCAAAAGGCTCAGCACCAAGCAACAGATGATTGAAAGACACTTTTTCGCAAAAAAATAAAAAGATGGTTGGCTTTTTTGCTATAATGCAATACAATACAAATAGCAAAGCAATTATACAGCTATTTATTATAAAGATATATAGTTTATCATATAAAAGTTATATCTATATACGCTTTTGGGCTACTAACCGTCATGTTTGTGCTTTTTATGCACGTTTTTACTTTTCCCTTAACTTTAACTTGTTGACAGGTAAAATATTACATCTTATTTTTCAGTAGTAAAATTTTTCTAAAAAAACATTTTCAACCCCCGACGCCAGTCGGATTTGAAAATCTTCGTGTTCTTCTTTTGTTCTGCCTCGCAGCCGTCTCTACGTTCGAGCAGCGTGGTAAAAAAAGTTTTTGGTTGCGGCTTTGCTGCTCTGCTATTTTCAAGTTTTTTGAAGATTTTCACCCATAATCGACTGCCACAGCACCTCAAACATACATTTTTTGGCAAAAAAAAATAAAAAGATGGTTGCTTTTTTTGCTGTGATACGATATACTGTAATATAGTAAAGCAATTGTATAGCTATTTCAAGAAGGTTACACCTATAATATGGATAAAAGGGCAAAATTAACTGGCAATGGACCCATCTATTTAAGGATAGCGGCAGACATCAGAGACTCCATAAAAAATAGTGAGTTGAAAACTGGCGACAATATGTTGCCAGAGCGCAAGTTGGCAGAATTCTATCAAGCTAGCTATGGAACTGTTCGGAAAGCTATTCAGGCATTAGTTGATGAGAAATTACTGACCAAAGTACAGGGGAGCGGGGTATTTATTGCCGAGAAAGAATTGTTAATTAATCCTATACGTATTGGCATTAATGTGCCCACACTTAAGCTCTCTTACTATGCCGAGATGGTTGAGGCGCTGGAACAGGTTATTATTGATAATCACTGTGAGTTTTTTTTGATACGTGGAGATTTTGCACGTACGTCTGAAAGTGATAGACTGGAAAACATTTTGCAGCGCACTAAGCTGGACGGATTGCTTTTAGCTGGAGAAATTTCAAGCGAACGATTTAACTCACTCAGAAAAATTGCTCCTGATATGCAGATGATTTTTCTGGATGGCAATGTGGCTGGAGAAGAAGTTGATTTTATCAAATTCGATGATGAATCCGGCGCGTTTTCTGCTACCGAGCACCTGATTCGGCAGGGGCGGAAAAAAATTCTGTTCATAGATGGCGGTAGCACTTTCATCAACTCCAGTTTGCGCGAAAGTGGTTATTTGGCGGCGATGCATAGATATGGTATTACACCATGGGTAGAATATGGCGCAGGATTTGATTATAACAGCGGCTATAATGTTATGCAGAAAATTATTAATGAAGGCAAAATGCCGGACGCAATTTTCTGTGTAACTGACCTTGTGGCAATGGGTGCGATGCAGCTGTTGTCCCAGCATCACATTACTGTTCCTGAACAAGTTATGCTGGTCGGCTTCAGTGACTTGCGCGAAGCTGATTTTACCCACCCGCGAATTACCTCAGTTAAAGTAGATGTAAAAGAGATTTCGCGGCTGGCCGTGTTGGAAATACTTGACAAAATTGCGGGACGAAGCAAAAGCCGTTGGCAGGTGATTTTTCCCACTCACCTGATTGTTAGAGAATCCAGTATTCCCCAATTACCCAGGTCGGTTCATAATAAAGCTAAACCATCAATCAAGCATATAGTAACAAGACAAATAGAGCCAGTATTAGCATAAACAATATTTCTTAAACCGAGCTTGATGGGTTAGTTATAAAAGTAATAGTTTTTAAAAGTGTTTAAGAATATCCATATTGAATTAAGTACCACCTAAACAGGATGAATGTCGGGGCAAAATTATATTTTGCCATATTTTTAATTATTAACAATATATAAAGGATATATTAAGGATATAAAAAACGTGGAAGTTGCCGGATTTAGTTTTAACCCAAAAGAAAAGGTAAGTACTATGAAAAAGCACAACAAAAAAAGTCGTAACTCTTTGAATTTCACACTTATAGAGCTTCTCGTGGTCATCGCTATTATTGCCATACTGGCCAGTATGTTGTTACCAGCCTTGAATGCGGCACGAGATAAGGCGAAACAGATAAGTTGTAAAAGCAATATGAAACAGCAGGGACTGGCAGTGGCAATGTATGAAGGTGATTATGATGGGTATTTACCAGCGCCATATATTGTTGCTGAACCGCACGCTACACGTTACTGGGCAGCCAAACTTGCCGCTGACAAATATATTCCGACTACTGGATACACTTATTGGGGAGCTTGGGCAATTAACTCCAAGATTTTGGACTGTCCGTCTTGGGCACATAAAAATAGTTCAGGTGGTGTTGATAAAATTGAGTATGGAATGAACCGCCAATTACCACGGCTGTACGGTGCAGCAGATGTAGCTAGCCCCAGGCTTGAAGCCACCGCACTGAAAAAAGATAAAATCAAGCGTCCGGCTAAACGAATACTGATTGGCGAAGGCTCGGGTTTTTATATAGGTGGGGAAACTACTACCTATGGCGGTAATGGTTCTGCCTGGTATCCGCATGGCGGTAATAATCCTAACTGGGCAAGTGGTGCCGAGGTTAGCAACTCATCACAGATGAACATTGTCTACCTAGATTATCATGTGGGTGATGTGAAAAGAGGTCCAATGCGGGATTGGTACTATTATGCCCCGCTTTTTGGTCGTATACCATAGTCAGTCTTGTGGCTTACGAGGTAGTGTATCATAACTAGACCATCCGCTAAACAGGAGAGTAAGAGCATGAAAAAGTACAACGAAAAACAGAGTGAAAAAAGCCGTAACTCTTTGAGTTTCACACTCATAGAGCTCCTCGTGGTCATCGCTATTATTGCCATCCTGGCCAGTATGTTATTACCAGCATTAAACATGGCGCGAGACAAAGCCAAGGGGATAAGTTGCAAGAACAACATGAAGCAGCAAGGGCTGGCACTGGCAATGTATGAAGGTGACTATGATGGGTATTTACCGGCTCCATATCGTACCGCCGAACCACATGAGACAAGTTATTGGGCTGCCAAGCTTGCTGCGGGCAAATATATTCCTACCACCGGTTCCACCTGGTGGGGAGCTACACCTATAAACTGTAAACTTTTAGATTGTTCGTCATGGAAACCCATAGACCCTGCCGGAAATCAACAGATAGAATATGGAATGAATAATAAACTGTCGCGACTAGTAGGCTCGCCTGCTGGTGGGACTGAAGAAAACAATACTTTTATTAAAAAAACGCCGATAACAAAACCCTCAAAACGAATGTTGGTTGGAGAAGCATCATCTTTTGTCATTGGCGGTCGCTCAACTAATTCCGGCAATAATGGTAACATCTGGTTTCCACATGGTGCTCAAAAATGGGTGAAAAATGGGGCGGCGCCACCTAATGAAGCAGATATTAATATTCTATACCTTGATTATCATGTTGGTGATGAGCGTTATGGGTCAATGCGAGATTATTGGTATAGTAAAGAGATTTTCGGGCTTTAGTCCTTAGGGATGTTTTGGAATTTACTCATGCATCAACAATTGGTTCCCTGCGGGGAACCACTAACAATCAATGGGAATATAATTCCCTTGTAGATTAAAATATTGAGGAACAAATGATTAAACTGAAAATTAAATCAAAAATCGTAACCTGTTTTACCATTTTACTGGTTGTTTATGTACTATGTCAACCTCACGTTGCTGAGGGCAGGAGTCGTCAAAATAGCGAATATCTATGGGCAGATAACATTGGAACTCAATTAGGGAAACCGGTTAATTGTCGTTTTATCAAAATAAAACTACCTGGTGCCGAACGCACTCTCAGTTTGGCTGAGGTGGAGGTTTTTGATCAGTATGGAAAAAATATCGCATTGAATGGGAATGCTAGTCAAAGCTCAGTGATGCATATTTACAAAGCCCATAAAGCAGTCGACGGGGTTAAAGATAATTTTACCCATTCTTCAAGTGCTGTTACTAACCCCTGGTGGGAATTAGATTTAGGCGCAAAAAAGAAAATTTCTAAGCTTGTTATCTATAACCGGGCAGGACTTCTTAAGAGAATGGTTCCTGCTGTCGTTATGTTGCTTAATGCTAAAAAAGAGATAATTCGAGCATATTTTATTGATAAACCTAAGATAAAATATGACTTTGATTTAATAACACAATCTGGAGTTGATAAATTAGCCCTGGCGCAAAGACTTGCAGAGCGGACAGCTAAAGCTCGGGCTTCGATTAAAAAAGCAAAGCTAGAGCTAGTTGGCGATAAACTGTTTATTGATAATTTCGCATCAGGGGCTAAAGTGAAAAATTGGGCAGCTAATACTGCCAAAGGAAACAAAAAAACTCTCTCTATTGTTGCGGGTAAAGAGTCGGGAACGCAAGCCATTCAGTTAGATTATATTCGTCTGCTGCAGGATAAACGAGGTCAAAATTGCTTTTTGGGGCGTAAGCTGAATAAAAACTGGGTCGCCGCTTTAGAAGATTACTATATTGAAGGTATCGGATTTTGGTTTAAAAAGATCGAGGGCAAAAGCCAACGTGCTCATTTTCGATTTAATTGCCTGGATAAAGATGGGAAAAAGACTATTGCGGCTATTCGAGTACCAATGATTGATAAAGAATGGCGTTATGCCAAAATCAAAATAGCTGACATGCGCTCATTGTTAACTAAAAGTCCTATAGATGCCTATACGATGAAAGAAATCTACTTTATCTTTGAAGGGAGTATTAAAGTTGCAATTGCGGATTTAGCGTTAATTGTCCGTCCAAAAAATGCCGAAATGCAAGCTATCAAAAGTATCTCAATTTCACCCCAGCAGGGTGGAGAACCCGTGATTGACGGCAATTTGAATGATTTATGCTGGAAGAATTCAGCAATAATGAATCTTGGACTTCGCGGGACTAATAAAAACATATTAAATATTGATAGTCGCCCCCCTAAATTAAAAACTAAAATAGCTATCAACTATGGGAAAAAGGGGATATATATAGGAGCACGATTGGAGATGCCGGCAGGGGGTAAGCCACGCACCAAGGTGAAACAAAGAGATCAAAATGTCTACGAGGATGATTGCTTAGAAATTTTTTATGCGCCGTCAGCTAAAAAAGCCGGTCTTTTTTATCAAATGACAATTAACTCAAACGGAGTTCTCTTTGATAAAAAAGGACATGAGCTGAATTGGAATCCTAAAGTAAAATTAAAGACTAAAGTGGCAAAAAACTATTGGAATATAGAGTTAATGATTCCCTATGAGGAGATGGGGGTAAGCAGACCTAAGGCGGGTGAGGCTTGGAGTTTTAATATCAAACGTATTTATTATGGCAAGTCAGCAAAAATAAAAGAACATTCAGCCTGGGCAACCCTAAAACATAACGACTCTCAGAACTATGGTAAACTGATTTTTAATCAATATCCAGTATTAAAGAGTGGCAAAACTCCAACCATTATTGCTAAAGTCAAGCGAAATGAAGACAAGATAGATTTTATTTTCAGTTTGCCACGGCTGAATAAAAACAGGCAGGCACGATTTGAAGTTAAATTTCCTGATGGCTCTTCAAAAAAAATGATCGCCCGGATAAAACAAAACCAGCAAAAGCTAACTTTTACGGTCAGTAAAAGAGAGCTAATGGCGAAAGGTTATGCCTACGTCACTTTATTATTGGCTGATAAAAATAAACCTATTGCATTTTATTATGGTAAAACTGCGGTTTCACCTTCTGTAGTGCCGCTAAAATATGATAAATTTGTGTTATGGCCACCACCGCAGAAGATTAAATTTAATCGTGGTAATTTTACTATAAGTAACAGTACTCACTATTATTTCAACGGCAAAGGTAACCCTTTTGCCGTAACCTTGTTAAAGAATAAATTAAAGGAAATTTATGGGATTAGACTTAAACCGGGCAACAGCTCCTCAGCGCGAATAATGCTGACTCTTAATCCTGAAAACCGTAAAATTAAACCGGAGGGCTATACCCTCAAGGTAGATAGTCATGGGATTAAAATTGAAGCGAAAGATGAAGCGGGGCTTTATTACGGAGTAAGAACCTTGATTAATGTTTTTAGGTTATCCACTCCGCAAGGGCAACCGACCACGGCTAGGTATATTGCTATCAATGACTGGCCAGGGCTACCTGTTCGCGGCATATTAATTACATTGACTTCATACGTCTATGCATTACGAGGCAAAACTGATCTAAATAGGATGAAAGAGTTTTTATATAGATACATCGCTGGCAATCGCTACAATACTCTTATTATTGATCCTGTAGGGATGCTTAAATGGGATTCACATCCTGAGATATACGAGGCTCTCTCTCCAGGTGACCCCGATAACAATCCACCTTTTACCAAGGCGGAGCTTAAAGAATTGATTGCTTTCGCTAGAAAACACTATATTACTAATATTATTCCTTCGCTTAATACTCCAGGACACTCGTCTTGGTTATTAAGATCTCATCCAGAATTAGCTGCCAATCCAACAACCGATGCCAATGGCAAGAAACTTAGACAAGATGTGCTGAATACGCGTCATCCAGATACCGAAAAAATTGTTTTTGCTTTAATTGATGAACTTTGTGACATCATGCCAGGCGATTATTTTCATGCGCACTTTGATGAGGTTTGGTGGAGAGATCACCTTTTAAAACCGGAAGATCGTCTTGATCCTGGCGTCCCCAAAAAAGAGATTTTTCTCGAATGGCTCCTGAAGGTACGAGCTCATCTGAAAAAGAGAGGGCGGCGAATGATTATTTGGAATGATATGTTGCTTGCTGGACAGTTTGGTGCGGGCAAACATAATGTAATGTCTGTTGTTCCCCGTATTCCCAAAGATGTTATTATTCAAAACTGGTGGTATCAGGATCCTGAACCACTTAAACCATTTGTCAAGCAAGGTTTTACCGTTTGGCGTGGCGAGACTGGTTATGCACAGAATCAGGCTGATCATTTCTTCGATGATTATGGATTAATCAAAAAGACGGGTGATGTTTTAGCTTTACTTGGTGGATATCGTCCTTGGTCTTCAGGCGAACATAAAGTTTTTGCTGAATACAATCATCTTATGGTCGCAATTGCCGGAGCAAATTTTTGGAATAAAGTAGATGCAGGGGAAACTCATTTTGTCAAAGTATCCAAGAAGGGCAGCCATATCATTCGCGCTTTGCAAGAGATCCCTCAGAAAAATGCTTCAGGTCTTTTTGTCCCAATTGATCTGGCTGCAATAGCCAATAGAAAACTTAGCGCAGATAGCGGTAAAGCTCTATTTGGTCTAAGTACAGAACTTGATTTCTCTGATTTCCCAACAGCAGATCAAACAATAGCTGGCATTCCATTCAAATTTAGTGGCAAAGCCTATTCGCCTGAAAATAAAAATGACGTTAAGTCTATTGTGATTAACGAAAAAATCAACTCATTTTATGTCATGCATACAGCTCACGTCAATAAGGCAGCTCAAGACTCTTTTTTTCCGACAATCTGGACGGCAATTAATGATGATCGCGGTTATTTGGCAGGATATTATAGAATCAACTACAGCGACGGCAGCAAAGTTGATTTGCCACTTTTTTTATTATATAATATTACCATCCATGATGCACAATTTTTACAGCGATACCTTTATACTAGTCGTTGGACATGGTCTGGATCAACAAAAAACCAGCAAAAAGTAAATCCAGAAGATAATGATATAGCAGTTCAACAGATTGAGTTTATTAATCCTTTCCCCGCGAAAAAGGTAAAAGCAATAACAATGATCACTGAACCGCCCAAGAAAAATGGGGTTAAAGTTAAGCTTGCTCTTTTGGGGCTAACTATCGAAAAGAGCAAATAGCTCTAGTTTTTTTCTGAGTTATAGATTAATTTCAAAAGTATCTGACTGAATTTTACTTGAACAATCAGGTCTAGTAGAAAGTTCACGGTTTCGGGTAGTTTTGAGTTTAATTGACTTCTCTGTGAACTGAATATCAAAAGCATAGTTTTCGTTCAGGCACTATTTATTTAAAGGAATAAAAGTAATGAGATGTAGTAATAAAGGATTATTATTAAAATTAATTTTGGTATTATTCACTGGAGTTATGGGTGATTTATCGGCAAAGCCACAAATTTTATATGAAAACACTCCAACTAACGGTATTAATGTCTACCCATTGAAGAGCGAGTGGCATGGTCGGTCGATGACCTATAAACCGCTCAAAATCGCCGATAAATACTGGGTTTCGACTGGACAGGATTTTTTTGTCGCAGAGTATGGTAAACCTTTAACTTTTACTGATAATTGGTTCAAAAAGAATGCCTATGCTACGGGATCTTATTCGATCAGCAATGGCAGCTTGAAATTCAAAACCGGGCGGCAGGGGTTTTCTTTTGGTTTTGGACAGAGTAAGACGACGCCATCGGCACTGGGTATCCGTTTTGGTTCCGGCTGGAATCAGGCTAAAAAAGATATCTACCGCCTGAAGCTAAAACTCAACCAGAGCGGCACAACAAAATGGCGTTTTGGTTATTTCGCCGTTAAACGAGGTAATCTGATCTATAAACAGATCAAAGAATTTACTGTAACCGGGCAAGGCACGCAATCCTTCGCCGGAAAGCTCGGTTTTGTCCGGGTAGTTATTCCGGCACCGTTGGTGGTCGGC
>JAKIUY010000078.1 GCA_021647315.1 Victivallaceae bacterium | reverse complement strand
ATCACTTTGGCGGCCATTGCCGGATGTTCAGTTGCCAGTTTCCCACCTAAATCATTAGCATCATTCAGATATTTATGGTAATTAGTACCAACCGTCCGTTTTTTCATAAATTCTTCAGCTTTTTTCAGTGGCGATATGCGTTCAGCTTCAGCAAAATATTTATCATAAAATGTATAACCGAGATCAGCTTGCGCTGGATTGCCGGTTTGCAAACCGATGGCAGTGAATAGCTGTTTTAAGCCCACAATGAATTGCTGTTGACGTTCAGGCGCAAGTTTGTCAAAATCGGCAATATATCTATCACAGACGGCAAATATTTTAGCTTTTGAACGCTCTTTGATGCAGGCCAGCATAAATTCAGTCCCGAAAGTCTGTGGTTTGAGTTTTTCAATGAATTTAATTGCCGCATCTTTTTTCTCGCCATGTCGACGGTTACTGATAAAACTTGCCAACAACGATTGATTGTTATTCGAGTTTGGAATCTGAATAAAACTAAAATCTTTCAGTCCAGCAACAAACGGGCTATCTTTTATTCCAGCTAACGGCATTTCCCGCATTGCACCGGTAAAAGCATAGACCAGATTAGCATTTTTTACAAAATCTTTAACCTCGTCCACCGCTGTAAGGGCAACTTCGGCACACGCTAATGTCATAATTCGATTGCGCTGAATAAATTGCTGGCAGAGGTTACTCAATAGATAAAAACTCTGATAATTAAACTGGTTTGAGTAGCTCACTCCTCCGCTGGCTGGCATACCATTTGGGTAAGCTTTTTTATAACGTTTTACGAACAATTCAGCAACTGCCTTAATAAATTTAAGCTGAAGTTCGGATTTACCATTGTATACTTCCAGATAGGCCAGTGCCAAGTTCGCCGCATTATGTTGGGTATACACTCGCCTGTCCAGTAACTCACCTAACAGACGCAACACGGTCTTCTCCAGATCAACCTTCAGTTTTCTAGTACTGTAAATCGTCAACATCAATTTAGCTTTTATGCCATCAAAGTGCGGCTCTTGCTTGACCAACGTAATAAATTCCTCCGGTGGACAACGATAAAGTTTAGCGGCAAATGCAATTAACTTGGCAGTTTTACTATCTTTCAGTTGCTGTTTCAGATAATCAATTTTATCATGTTCAACTGCATAGGTGATAACAAATTCTCTAGTATCAAGCAACGGAACGGTGCCACGGGCTGAATAGACAACATAATTATTGCGCATTGATTTACCCTGTTTAAGCACTGCGACCCCCTTTTCAAACAAAGCTTGACTGGCTGGCTGCTGTTGAAGTTTTCGCACGGTCAACTTGCGCGAAAAAGCCTGTTCAGACAGTGAAGGAAATTTCATACATGCGTTGAGGTAACGCCGGTAGACTGCCAATTTCTGTTTGTGCAATGCTGTTTTTTGCTTAATAAATGGGGCTTTAAATTCTGGCTTTGCGGTTAATACTCCCGGCAGATTGCCATACTTGCTGGAATACTGCTGATTTTCCATCAATTGAAAAACGTTGTTAAACAGATGACTGACCGTCGCTTGCTGTTTCGCTGCCGGCAGCTGACTGAGAATGGCTGAAATTGTATCAATCAACTGCAGTTGCAGTTTGGGATTATTTCTGACCTTCTGATCCTGATTAACCTTAGTTAATATTAATTCAACAATTTTCAGTTTATCAAGTTTGTAATCATTCAGCACCTTGAGTGCTTTAGCCTGATCATCCAGCATATAGAACAAAAACAGTTTCATCTGCGCAACTTTATTGCCTTTATCGCCAGCGGCCAACGTCTGATAAATTTTTACCGCACGCTCATCTGCTCCAAAATATTGGCATATTATGGCATACTCCAACTGTTTACGGGCTGATTTATCATCGGCCAGGAGACAGCGTTGCATAAATTGCTGCTGACAGTTATTTTGTTTAAGCAACGTTACCAGTTGTTTAGCTTCCCAGGGCGGATTATAGATGACCGTTGCTGAACGAAAAGCACTGATCTCACTACTTGCGGCCTGTTTAATCAAACGATAGGAGATTTTTAATGCCGTTTCAACTTTACCCTCTTTCAGTAATTTTTTGACCCGTTCATAAATATTACGCGGCCGGGTTACCGCTGGTCTTACCCCGGGATTTATCTTTTTGCGGGCGGTCAATTTTTTCAATAGCATCTGGTCAATTTTTTCAGCTTCCGCGGTCAGACCGGCAACCTGCAGCGCTTCAGCCAATGAAGCCTTTTCCCTGTCGGTCAACCGTAACCGCAATAAAGTTCCAGTCAAATCTTTTATCCGGGTCTTCGCTGTTTTATCCTGTTGAAGCTGGAGCGCGTAATGAATTGCAGATGTATAATAGATTTTCTTTAATTGTTTGTTTTTCGTTAATTTAGCCGCCTGTTCAGCTGCCTTGATGGCGGACGGATACTTTTTATGTTTACCATAATATCCCGCGACCAGAGCACTTGAACTGCTCTTTTGAGGTTCAGTATCAACCAGGTTGTCCGCCAATTTATTCGCGGTCTCAAGTTCACCGCAATAATCTGCCATAATCAGCCGCAGTTCTGGATTGTTAACTTTGGCAACTGCCATCCAAAGTTTTTTCAGCCGTTCCGGTGTAGACTCCAATAAAGAACCCAATATATTATTGCCGGGTTGAATCAACAGCTTGAATAATGGTGCCATACCGCTGTATTGTGGTGGAAACGCCAATGGTGCAAATTTCAACCCCTGCCGTGAAGAGTATCTGAACATGTAGGTCGAAATTGTCGGGGTTGTCGAAAGATTGTGCAACGACAGTTGCAGCAGTTTTATTACCGTCTGATAATCTTCAGTTTCAATCAATGCCTTAGCCAACGGAGCAATCATATAACTCGTACTCTGTTGCGAACCTGCTACGCCCTGCTCCTTCAGATAAAGTCCGGCAATAATTTTGGCAATTTGAGCTACGGTCGCTTTATCAACCGCTGGACTTTTGGCAATAGCGCTAAAACCTGCGAGCATGTACATTGAATATTTCTGCTGGGCTTTCAACACTTCAATCATTTGCTTTACGGTCGCTGGTTTCAATTCAATCTGACGCTGGAAAGCTGAAAAGAAGACCATCAGGGCAATTGCAGGGTGATCTTTAACGATTGCCGCAATAATTTTCTCATATTTTTCAGGATCAACCCCCTGCTGGCGATTATACATTCCAGCCAGACAATCAACTGCAATAATATTGACATCAGCAGCATATTTTTCGACCAGCTTTTCCCACGCTACCGTTTCACGATAAAAATTGCGACTGGCAAGCGCCATTTTGATGTCAGCATAACGGATTCCTGCCACCTTCAGCCGTGACGCATATTCATTAAATTCCCGGCTGCCAATAGTGCCAGCAAGTCCGCGCAGGTGAGCGATTATATTAGCGACAAGTACACTTTTTGATTGAGGAATCATCATTCCGCCAGCGGCGGCACCATACCTGCCGCGATAGTTACGATTGCGATACTGATAAACGGTATAAAAGCTTTGCCGCATTTTTATAATATTTGCGGCGACCGGTGGCAGGTTTTTATAATAACGGTTCAATGAACTATTTGCGGGCTTTACCAGCTTGTGCTGTTTAAAATTATCGGCAAATTTAAGCAAGCCTAAAAAAGCCTCTGCGGCAGCCACTTTTTTGCCAGCCTCTTCCAGGGCAACTGCATAAATATAACGCAATTCGTAACTGTCCGGGAATTTAGTCACAAACTCCTGCAGGAAGTTGCCGGTCTTATCATAACGACCGGCATTGAACATTACCAGTGCGGTTGATTTTATGCCCTGCGGTGTCAGCGTTGCACCAGCATCGCCGGCGATTAAGGCAAATCCTTTGTCCTCTTCGCCACCGCGAAAATAGAATGATGCCAATTTTTTAGTTCCCTGACCGCTGTTATCAAGTTTAACTATTTTTTTCAGCGTCGCTTCAGCTTTATCATAGTTGCCCTCATCTTCATCCAGCGCTGCCAAACTGTAGAGCAGTTCAACATTGTCGGCTTGATTTTCAGTTGCCTTGACCAGATAGTAACGATACTGCGAATAGTTATTATAAACCTTGTAGACCTTGGCCAAAGCCAACAGGGGAAAGATATTTTTGGGATTTGATTTCATCCGGTTACGCAACCGGTTCAGCAACTGTTCACGATTACCACTCTGTCTGGCCAGTTCAGCAATCCGCTGAATCAAATTCAGCCGTGTAGCCAGACTCTTTTCCTGTTCCAACGTTTTCCAGAAAATATTTATTGCCGCGCTATAATCCATATTTTTCAGATAATAACCCGCCAATGCCAGATTAATCTCTTTGTTTTCAGGGAATTTAAACGAGGCTTTTTTAAGGATTTTAACTGCCTGTTCAAGCTTACCTGACTGCTCATAAATATCCGCTTCCGCCATTAATGGCAACAGTGCCGCCGGTTGACTTTTTTTCCAACGCCCAACCAGCTTCAACGCACTGGCGTAATTACTTTCACTCAATCGTAATCTAATCATTTCACGCAGATATTGAACCTGACGGCGCGGTTCAAGTTTCAACAACCTTTCCAAGGTCTGAATCGCTTTTCCTGTCTGCCCCTGTTGTTTCTGAAAATAGAGCATACGTGAATTAAGCACCACTGAAGTCGGATTAGCATCCAACGCCTGTTTCAGTTTCTGCATCGCCGCTTCTGTATCACCACTATTGTATTCAAGCTCAATCAACAGGCATTGCTGGTTGATTGACAGTCCCTGCCGTGCCTTTAGTTGCTCCAGGTAACGTTCAGTTCCCTTAACCTGTTTCAGTTCCATTGTTACCGCGGCAAGCGCATTATTAAGTTCCTGTAATGACGAAGCAAGATTCAATAACGGTTCAATCAATGTTTCACTGGCTTTATGCTGTTCGAGCGCAAAACTCAGCGCAAACATTTCCAGCATAAACTTAAAATCATCTTTATAGGCTGCATAATGCTGTTGCATAATACCGTAAGCAACTTTGCTCTCCCCCAGCCCAATCAAACTTCGTACAACGCGGAGTAAAACAGTACGGTCTGGTTTTATGACAAGTTGCCGGAATTTATCCAATGCCGCACTTTTTTTGCCATTTCGGTAGAGATATTTGGCATAAGCCGCCTGCGCATCACTGCTTTCAGGAAACTTTTCGGTCATTTGGCGGTAAATACGCCCTTCGGCATCGGTAAATTCCCAGGCATTAACCATTTTCAACACCCGATTCCAGGCATATTCACTGCTCCCGGCATGTTGCAAATAGCGATCAATCGCTTTCAGGCATCTAACTTTATTGCCAGCTTTAAATTTAATCATGGCCTGTTTAATCAACAGCTCATAATCATTAGGGGCGCGCTTTATCAGCTGTTTCAACAATGCCAGCGCAGTTGAATATTGTCTGTCAGCCACCATCAGATCGAGATAGGCTTCACGGTTACGGTAATCCAGCGGGGTAAGTTTCATCAACGTCTTGAACTGAGCTGCAGCCGCTTTGTTATCCCCCTGCTCGCGCAGCAGCAGAGCATAACGTTTACGGGCCAGAATATCACCGGGTTGTTTCTTTAATCTTGCCTGATAAAACTCCGTCAGTCCGATAACATTATCTTCAAGTCTGAATTCACGTTCAATCCGCGAATAAAGCTCTTTTTTTATCCATGAATCTCCGGCAACACTGTCCAGTATTTCAGCAAATGCCTTAACCGCCTTGGTCCGTTCATTTTTCAGATGATAAATACCGGCCAAGCGCACCCCAAGCGCAACTTTACGATAACCTTCCGGTAGTTTCTTCCGCAATTCAATGCACATTTTCAAGGCATTATCATACATTCCTTCATCCAGCATCAACTGAATAATATCCTCTTCAGCCTCAATACTCTCCGTTCCTGAAGTCGCAATCAGTTTGCGCCAAGTCTTAATCCCCTGCTCGCGCCTGTCCTGACGAATTTGGGTCCGACCCAGCAGACGCAGACATTTTTCTTGCAGTTTACGGGTAATTTTCTTGCTTTTCAATGCCAATTCCAGATCAACCGTCACCGCATCAAGTTCACCAGCATAAAAATTAAGCTGAGCGCGAGCCAGCAAGGCATTAGGATCACCCGGAATACGTTTTAACAATTTATCATAAACCTCAGCCGCGTTGCTATCCTGTCCCTCTTTTTCATACAACCGCGCCAACAACCATAAAGCACAAATGCCCTCACTACCAGACTTTTTCACCTTCAAGTTCAGAAATTCTTCAAGGCTGCCATATTCACTCTCATTCCATGAATTATAAAAACGTTCAAACAGTGATCCCAACGCCGGTTTGCGCTGCAACATCTTCAAATAACGCCCAGCCGCAGACCGTGCCGGTGGCTCTCCGGCAGTAGCAATGCCACTCCAGCAAAACAATCCTATCAATATATAATAACAGATAAATCTCATAAAACTAAATTCCCTTTTCCCTGTAAAATGATTAAAAAAACAAAAAGTATTAGCCGCGAATGCACGAATAAAAAAAGGTTACCATGAAGAGCATGAAGGATATGAAGGACATGAAGAAAAATGTTTATTTTTTGCTCTGCAAAATCTAATCATACTGTTCTATAAAAAGTAAAGCTAATTTTATTTAAGTATTTGCGGAGCAAATCTTAAACATTTATAGTTTTGGTTCGTGTTTTTCGTGGTCAAAAATATTTTTATCTGTGGCTTTGCTACAACTAACATTACCCTTAATAATCTAAATTCAGTTGCTTTCCCAACATAATCTAACTTACTATCCAAAATCATATCCTGCAATCGCAAGCCTGAATAAAACAGCAAAACTTTGTATCATAAATTGCTTCAGCATTGAAAATAAATATTAAACCCTAAGATTAGGTTTTCAGGCGGAGCTTTATTGCTTTAAGATGCTTTTAAACAATAAAAATAAGAATATTGAACTGGAAAAATAATTTGACCAGTAGGAAATAATCTCTTATTTCAAAAAAGTGAGGCGTGGGTTATTGAAATCAGCATAAACAGATATCACATCGGGGAACCATGTCCTTGAAATTGGTTCAGGTTTTCCAGAAAATATGCTACCTTTGAATCGACAACTTCTATGATCGCGTCAACGGCGGCTTTGCCAAATTCAGGATTAGAATCTTCAACCCCATTAGCTGAAGCACCAATTAGTTTATTAGCTGAATGGTTATTCAAGCCTGAAATATCCTGCATCCCCGGATCCAGGTACATAAGCAGTGATGTCTCCCATTTGCCAGCATGATCGCCACAGGGAACGAATTTACCTTTGACAAGTTCATAGCCGGTCATTGACCAAGTTACCATTTTGGGTCTGCTCTGTTCCTGGTGAAACAGCGCAGCGGCACTGCGCGCATGATCCAGTAATGGGTAATGTCCGGCCCCGATAATAAGAACTTTGAAGCCGAGGCTTTTTATTTCTTGAAAAATATGAATGAGCAGGTTTTGATAATTACGGTTCTGAGCAGAAACTGGTTCGACCATGTATCCGGGGTCAAAGTTTTCACTGGGCAAAGCCATTTTTTCGGCAATTTGCTGACGATCTGCGGCATTTGCTTCCATTAGGGCCTGTTCACGGTTTTCGCCATAATAGAGTGGCGGAAAAACAAGTCCACCGCTGTTTTGAGCACATTTAACCAGAAGTTCATGGATTTTTAAGGTGTCAAGTCCAACCGGATTATGTTCACCATGCCATTCAATAGTACCAATTGGCAGATAAGCGACCGGACATGCTTGACGCCTGGCAACAATCTGCTCAGGACGCAACCTCTCGTATTTTACTTCGGATTTGATATTATTCATTATTTAGATCTCCTTAAACATCTCAACCGCATGAGCCATTTCGTTGATTATTTTCAGATTTTGAGTACAGATTTTTTCACATTTACCACACTGCACGCAGGCATCGGCCTTGTCGCCTTTAATGTTACCATAACGGGTTCGTGCGCTCTCTTCCCACCCCCAATATCGCGCATCCTGAATGCAGGACATAACCCCCGGAATATCAATACCGACCGGACATGGTATACAATATTTGCAGTTGGTGCAGAATGCCGAGACTTGCCCTTTTATCTTTTCAAGGTAACGGTTAATTATCTCAATTTGAGCGGGCAAAAAGGCTCCGCGCTCCACGGATGCAATTGAATGAGTAGTATCTTCAGTTTTATTCAGTCCATTCAGCATGGTATCGATATTCGGATTTGATAATACATAACGTATGGCGAGATCCGCTACTGAAACAGCACCTACTTTATTTGCCAATTCCATTAATACCGGGCTTTGTTCAGCCAGTTTACCACCGGCAACAGGGTTCATGATAACCGTGCCGATGCCTTTGGCATGCGCCGCTTCAATAACGGGCGCGTAGGTTGTGTTGAGCATATTGTAGGTTGTCAGCAAGATTTCGCACCAGTCGGCCTCCTTAATATAGATGAGCAGATTCTCAACTGAGTCATGAGTTGTAAAACCGATATGACCGATCAAGCCTTCCTCTTTTGCTTTGAGTATGCCATCAACCATACCACCTTTGGCAATAGCCTTATCATAACATTCCCGGCTTTGAATATTCCAGACCTGATAGTAATCGAGGTAATCCACGTCGAGTCGTTTCATTGACTCTTCAATTCGCCGCCGGACGCAGTCGCTGGAACTATTATCAGATTCCGCGATTTTCGTTATCCATGGGGACCATTTAGTCGACAGAATAACTTTATCCCGATAACCATGCTTCAAGGCAAGCCCAAGTATCCATTCAGATTCTCCGTAGCCGCGTGAAGTATCAATGTAACGTAACCCTTTATCAATAGCGTCACGCAACAGCGCAACAGCGCAATCAACGTCTTTCGGGAAACGCATTGCACCGATACTGAGTCGCGGTACCTGATGGCCGTTGCGTTGGCCGAATTTGCGTAATTTCATGATATATATTCCTTTACAAAAGTATAGTTAAAGTTGGTTTAAGGACTCACAAAAAACTATCCAATTTATTTTTGAGTGAGCCCTAAGCAATGATTTTATCAGTCCGCTTTGGGCTCAAGATTTTCTTTATGCTAAACAGTAACAGTTCACGGGTAACTATATAACCGAAAACAGCAACAGCATCGGCTAACAGATCATAAAGTGAAAAAGAGCGTGACGAAATAAATAGTTGAATCAGCTCAATGGTCAAACCATAGCCTAACAGGGATAACATTTTAACATAGTTAAATTTCACCGCCGGGAATGAGCAGTCTACCAACAGTGACAATAGGAAAAAAGCCAGAATATGGTTGATTTTGTCGTTACCGGCACTTGGCAATGATGTCGTTCCGGGTATAACCGCCAGGCAGGTAATTCCAATGATCGCTGTTACCAATGCAATCCGGGCAAAAATATGCTTATGACTGTACATATTCATTGTTAAACTATCCGGCATGAAAAGTCCAGTTCCGGAAGATCTATCCGGTTAAGTTTCAGTTCTACTTCATCATCCAGATGCAGAGCCGATATTCGGCGCATTTTCACATCAATACCGAGTTCCGGAATAAGTATTACTCCACGGTCATCACGTTTATCTACGACAACCCCGCAATAGGTTTTATCTGCATATTGCTGCATCTGTAATAGACTCCAGTGGCGGTTACTCTGCCGTTCAGCCATTGTTGTATTACGCCCACCAGTTTCGGCTTCTGCAATTCGTTCGAGCATCTCATCTGCACTGATTAAGGGTTGCCCGCTAACAAACGCGCGTAACTGCTGGTGTACCAGCAGGTCGGAATAGCGGCGCAACGGACTGGTGACCCGAGTATAATGTTCAAGCCCGAGTCCGGCATGCAGATCAGGTTCCAAGTGTAATTCAGTGCGTTTAAACAGCTTGCGATAGGCAAACATCTCTGCTATGGTTTTAGGCTCCAGCTGTTCTTCCGGTGGAATTTGTGAAGCGAACGGTGCTGGAATATCATTTTTAATCAAAAATTCGGCAACTGCTTCACCGGCCATCAGCATGGCATCTGTAACCATATCCCGACTTTTCAGACGTGGTAAATCACTGACAGTTATTTCATATTGCCGCAGCGACTGTTCATCAGCACTTTTTAGCGTAAGCTCCTGTTGTCCCGCAAGGTTGTAGAGTTCACCGGTAACTGATACTTTTATTTTCACTTCCGGCAGATTGATTTCCGCCGCTCCGTGGGCTAACCTGCGTTCGCGGAATTTGTCAGTTATTGCAGATATTTCCTTAAACGGCGCATTATCCATCAATTGTTCAACTGCCCTGTAGCTGAGTCGTTGAACTTTTACCAGACTTGGAGTTATTTTCAGACAGCTTGCGCTACCGTCATCATTAAAGCCGATTTTAAACGAAAGAGCCGGTGATATTTCATTTAATCCAAGTCCCAGAGTTTCGGTTACTGCCGGTGGCAGCATATTTATTACAATTTCCGGCAAATAAAGATTTGCCCCGCGTTCACGGGCTTCCAGGTCAAGTGGAGAATCAGCGGTTACCAAGGCGGCCGTATCAGCTACATGTATCCAGATTGTATCGCCGTCAAGGCTGATTGCATCATCCGGATCACTGCAATTGTCATCGTCAATCGCAAAAGTTTCCAGATCAGTCAAATCTTCCCGCTGTTCATCCGGCAATGCTATGACTTCGATGATAGGTTGAGTTGTGGCACATTCCCAGCGCGCGGGATATGGGTTAACCGTGTTATCCCATAATCCAAGCTGAAGCAATAATTTATGGGCCTTCTCTCTAGTGGATTCAATGCCCAGCTCTTTCAAGGTGCGATTCTTTGATACTTTACCGTAGGCTAAACGTTCAACATCTTTCAGAGCTTCAAGGTCATCCGGTTGAATGGTATTACTCTTTACCCGTTGCAGATACTCCTGCCATGCCACAGCATTTTGTGCTTTTTCGCGCCGTTCATTAACAATTTTGTCGACTGCTGCTTCAGTTCTGGCAACAATTTTATCAATAGGTCCGATAAAATAGAGTTGTTCCTGAAGTAATAACCAGGCATGCCAGGCAGTCACCGGCCTGTTCTCTCCGTAAATAAACTCTGCCAATTCAGCGAGTTCAACGGTTTCATCCTGCAACAGTTCCCAGGCGGCTTCAACATCGCCGACCGGACTATTATTCAGTTCATTGAGGTTGTTAATCGGTCCTGGATGCAGCAACCTGATATCTTTATCTCTAACTTTTTTACTTTTTCCATCCGTCAGTTGAATCAATATTTTTTCGCCCATTTCGATGATTACAGCCGGAGCTTTTTTATATAAAACTAAACTGCGCAAACTATATTTTTGCGACATAATATTTACCTTACTTTACCTTTTAAAACCTATAGTCTTCATTGCCCGTTGAAGATTGAACGTTAGATATTGGATATTCTACCCCGTCTTGTCGCGCCGTAGCTGTAAAGCGAAAGCGGTCTCCCGTCTCCCGTCTCCCCGTTTCAGAGTTACACGCCGTCGATTTCGTCGAAGACCAGTATTTCTCGTTTGGAGCCACCCGGCAGTGGCGGACTGACAATACCGCGCTCTTCAAAGATCTCGACAATTTCAGCCGCTCGGTTATAACCTATTTTCAGCCGGCGTTGCAGGTAACTGGTACTGACCTTACGTTCCAGAAGCGTTATTTCAAGTGCCTGCCTGATCAGATCAGTATCGTCCGGTTCGAGATATTTTTTCACAACCGGAGCTATTTCCGGTGCACTGAAAATTGAATTATCGTCATCCTGACTTCCGCTCAAGTCGCCTGCCGTATCACTGCCTTCATCCGCAACCACGGTGTCGTTGAACTGCTGTTCGCATTGCGCAGAAACCAGTTCAACCACTTTATCAATATCCCGATCCTCGACGAATGCCCCCTGAATACGTTCAAGTACTCCGCCGCCTGGCGGAATGAAGAGCATATCGCCGCTACCGAGCAGAGTTTCAGCTCCTTTCTGGTCAAGAATAACCCGACTATCAACAATTGAACCGACCCGGAATGCGATTCTGGTTGGCAGGTTCGCCTTGATTATTCCGGTGATAATATTGGTTGAAGGACGCTGAGTGGCGATGACTACATGAATGCCGGCGGCACGCCCTTTCTGCGCGATTCTGGCAACAGATGTTTCAACATCCGCCTTGGCATCGGTCATCATTACATCTGCCAACTCATCGATAATGACTATCAGAATCGGCAGTTTATCCGGGATAGGTTTCCCATCATCGCCGATTACCGGCTCACTTGGAATCGGACGTGAGTTGAATGTTTTCAGATTGCGGGTTCTGACCTTTGCCAGCATTTTATAACGTTTTTCCATTTCATTGACTGCCCAGCGCAATGCCAGCGGCACCTTTTGTGGATCATTGACGACCGGAGTTATCAGCTGTGGGAGTGAAGTATAAGTTTCAAATTCAACCACTTTCGGATCAACCATGATCAATTTCAGCTCTTCCGGTTTGAAATGGAACAGCAGGCTCATAATCAGGGCATTCATACAGACACTTTTACCACTGCCGGTTGCGCCGGCAATCAGGAGATGAGGAGCTTTTGCCAGGTCAAGAATAATCGGTGAGCCGGCAACATTTTGACCCAGCACAATCGGAATCTCGGCCGAAGAATTTTTCCACTCGGGGGATTCCATGACATTACGCAGGAACACCGATGATGCTTTGGCGTTAGGAGCTTCTACCCCGACCGCATTGCGCCCGGGAATCGGTGCCAGAATACGAATGCTTTTAGCTTCAAGCTCCATCGCTATATTATTGGCGATATTGGCAACTTTTTCGACTTTAACGCCCGGCGCCAGGGATATTTCAAAGCGGGTAACCCGTGGGCCGCTGATAATATTGGTTACCTGACCATCAACATTAAAACTTTCCAGCGTATGTTGAAGCACTTTGCTGGCCATTTCTATCGATTCCGCACTTGCCTGAGTGGGTTCCGCACCTTTGGAAAGCATCGTCATCGGCGGAATAACATATTCACTGACATTTTTTTGCAGCCGGGTCGTCGTGCCCTGTTCCAAGGCGATTTTCGACAGTTCTTCTCCTGCAATCTGAGCAGTAGATTTTGCTGGAGCTTTAATTTGACATTCAGGTTCGGGCACCGGCTCAGGCCCAAACTGGTTGACTATTGGTTTTGCGACAAGTGGTGTCGGGCGCGGGCGGGGCTCAGGCTTGACTGCGACCGGAACTTTAATCGATGCATCTGGAGTTTTTTCGGCACGTGCTTCACCTCTTTTTCTGGCTTCAGCCATCAGGTGAGTCAACACAGCCTGCCAGTCAGCAAGCCAGATAATGATGGCACCGCAAAGGAATAGTCCTATGGCGATTATCAGTGTTCCGACAGTTGAAAGCAGGCGGCGGATTATTCCTGCATTTATCTGGGGTTCAATAGCTGGCGGTGACGCCAGGAATTGTCCAACCACCCCGCCAGAGAGAGCCGAATGCGGTTTGTCTATATGACCGATACCAAGTTCAGCGGTTTTTTCAACAAAAGTTTGCGGAGAGATTGCAAATAACATAATAACTCCGAGACTGAGGACAAATAACGCGGTGAAATACTTTTTCCGTTTGATTGGAATATGAATCAACGGTCTGAATGAACAGATGATATAAAGAAACATCAGCGGAAAGATTGCCAGACCGAAAAAATAGAGCAACGTGCATGCGGTATATGCACCGACATTGCCGATCCAGTTCCCGACCAACCCGTTACTGCCACCGCTGATAACCGAGAAATCGTCCGGATCATGGGAGAACAGAGCAAAAAGAATCAGTATCGTAAATATTCCCAGGAACCCGTAGCGGAACGAGAACCCAGAAGAAGGATTTTCAGGTGATTCATTGCTGTTATTGTTATCTGCCATAATTCTATATCCATGCTAAGTTTGTCTGTTTCAGCCGTAGTATACTTTAAACGCTTGAAATCTTAACTTTTATTCTTTACATCTGAGCATAAATTGCCAGATAAACTAACTAAAAACTACCCATAATGGGTATAATTTACTTAGCAACAGGTTTGTCAGCAGTTTTACCCGGTTTTTTTACTGTGCCTGCCGTTGCTGACTTGATTTCCGGCTCAGCTACCTTTTCAGCTATGGGTTCCTGAATGTTAGATTTTGACTTGATACGCAGAAACAGAACCCGTGCTTTAAGTTCATAACGGTCATGGACTTTCGACTGCAACGGCACCACTTTACCGGATGAATCGACTGCAATACTGGAGCCGTCAGCTCGGCGAGCACGATTACCCCAAACGCCGACTGGTCCGTTGTCATAAGCACTTTCTTTGGGAATTGCCTGCTGGCTGACAAAGATACGTTTGAAATCAACCACCTGAATTGCATCGGCACCACAAGCCTGAGCTTTACTCAGTAATTTGTTTTTTATCTCTTCACTGCTATAACTGTCCGGTGCTGTCGCTACTGCACGACCGATAATGGTGTATTTGCCCGCTGGCACATCTTTACTGCTATTAAAAAATTCGATAGCATGCATATTTTCCGTTTCCGGGAAACGTTGCCCGGTATAATCAATATTTATACAGCCGGTAATCAGTGAAAACAGCAATATTGCTGTAATGAACATAATGGTATTAATTCTTTTTTTCAAAATCATCTCCACAATAAAATTTATACCCGTAATGGGCAAGGTTAAGTTTGTCTGTTTTGTACTCTAGCATATAATAAAGGTATTAAAACCAATGTCAATAGATTTTCACATAATTTATCGGGTAAATCAGCCGTCATTTATCCGCTATTCTTCCGTTATGTTTCTCGATTTGATGCTGCGCATCTTACTCAGGCGGGACGCCTAAGCTACTTTAAACTTGAATACAGCTTCCAACCGAGGGTTAAGATTCCGACGCCGAGCACATACCAGCCGAACAGGGTTAATTTACCCCGCTTAAGTACTTTTAGCAATAGAGCGAGAGAAAAATATCCGACAACTGCCGCCACCGCAAAACCAACGCCCAAGACAAATAGCTCACTGGAATTGACTTCAACTCCACCTTTTTTAAGCCCGGTGATAAGCTCAAGCAGTGCCGCGCCACCAATCACCGGAATTGCCAGCATAAAAGAGAAGGTGGCACTGTCCGCTTTTTTCAGTCCACATTTGAGCCCCGCTGAAATTGTTGAGCCTGAACGTGATATTCCGGGAATAATTGCGATGCCCTGAGCAATCCCAATCAGCAACGCCTGCCGTAGCGATATCTCCTCAAGGGAACTATCTCCTTCCTTGCTGCGCATTGCGGTCAGTAACATAATTCCGGTACAGATGAAGCCTGTTCCGACAACCACGAGATTACCGAACAGCATATATTCAAGATGAAATCCCTTAATGGTAAAGCCGATAATTGCTGCCGGAACGGAACCGATGATGATTGCCGGAATAACTTTACGACCAGCCTCAACTTTCAATAATTTCAGTAACTCTTTAAAGTAATAAATGAGAATTGCGAGCAATGTTCCGGCATGCAATGTTACATTCATCTGCATTGAGCCTTCTGCATGCCAATCCAGCAACTTGCCGATTACCGCGAGATGACCTGATGAACTTATCGGCAGGAACTCCGCAACCCCCTGGACTACCGCCAAGATAATAATTTTTACTAAATCAGACATCATAATTCCTTTTCAATTACAGTTTGATGGGCAGCTTCTTTGAACAGTTTGAGCTCTTCTTCAGAGACTCCTGCCGGGCAGAAACTGTTGTCAGCAATATTTTTCCCGGTAAACATTTCAAACCAGACCGCATTGGCAATATAGCAGCCTTTTTCGTTTAAATGACGGTAATCAGCCACCAGTTCCGGCTTACCACTTGGCGTATTACCTGTTTTCCAAATATGACCGATATTCAATGATTTACATTCGTCAGGCAGTTCCAGCGGTTTGGGATTGGCATAATCAAAATTAGAGTCACGGACAAAGTTCATTTTTCCCCGTGCTTGCTGAATAGCAACGCCTGACGGTATAATAGAACAATTCAGGCGTTCGGCAAGTACTTGATAATTTTTAACAATCCGCCGGTGCATTGCCATTTGATTGATACTGTTTTCTGTAAAATATTTTTCATCATCAATTCTGTAAGCCCAGGTTTGATGCAGGACAATTTCAGCTTGGGGTGCCAGCTCCTTGATCAATGCGTATAGCTTGCCAATATAAGGTCCGAACGTCTCCGGGCGCCAACTGCAATGACTTACCTGTTGCAACGTAACATAATCCCATTTTTGAGTAGCAAGAATCTCACGCAAATTCATTGGCGTTGATGTTTCGCCGAGAATATGAAAATCATAAGGTTTGACATTCGGCAGCAGATCAGACTGTTCAACCAGATTCCAATGTTTTTCCAGCGAGCAACCTCCCAAGCTGGCGCGACCAATAGTTAAATCAAGATTGCTTTCTAAGGCGATCATTTGAGACAATTGAAATGTTGCATTATCCGAAAAACTATTACCAATAGTTAATATTTTCATTGTAAACCCATTAATTAAAAAATTATTTAGTGTCTGAACTAGAACGATATAACGTTACGTTGGAGTACAGACTTTAGTCTGCTTTTTGAGCATATATGTTGCAGATTGAAGTCTGTACTCCAACAAAAAACAGCGTTTACACGGAATTTTTGTCCAAGAACTATTTATAAAAAACGTCTATTTGAATTCTACTCTGCTTAATATTGCCTGTTTAAGCTAAAAATCAAGATATATTTGCATCCTTTGACAGCAGTTTTCCCTGAGCACGCTGCGCCCCAGCTCAGCACATTTTTTCTCTTTTTAATTATATATGAGATTGCAGGGTGAAGTTTAAACAGTAGATTAAATAGTAAATAAATCAAACAGATAACCTTTGAGGCGAATAAATGTTAAATGAGTATAAATACCAACGGGTACTGATTAAATTCAGTGGGGAATCCCTGAGCGGTACTGGCGAAACTGGTTACGCGGCTGATGCAATTAAAAGCGTAGTTGAACGAGTTGAAAAGGTGGTTGACAGCGGTATTGAAGTCGCTTTAGTTGTTGGGGCTGGAAATATCTGGCGCGGCGTTAACGGTTCAGATTGGGGCATGGATCGCGTTTCCGCTGATTATATGGGAATGCTGGCGACGGTAATGAACGCGCTCTGCCTGCGTGATGCGTTCGATAACGCCGGTATTGCCGCGGAAGTATTTACTTCTATCCCGATGAAGCCGGTCGCTGAACCGTTTGACCGCAGACAGGCAATCAAGGCGATGGAATCCGGCAAGGTAGTTATTTTTGCCGGTGGTACCGGCAGCCCGTTTTTCACTACCGATACTACTGCAACTTTAAGAGCGTTGGAAACTAATTGTGAAGCGGTATTGAAAGCCACCAAGGTCGATGGCGTTTATACTGACGATCCGTTTAAAAATCCGGCAGCAACCCGTTACGAAACATTGTCATTCGAAGAAGCATTGTCGAGACGGCTAGCGATTATGGACTCGACGGCATTCTCAATGTGTCGTGACAACTCGTTGCCGATTATTGTTTTCAATTTTTCTGAGGAAGATGGTCTGGATATGGTATTGCGCGGTGATACCACAATCGCAACCCTGATCAGCTAGGAACCCTTTAGAAAAGCGTTTCATCGTAAAGGGGAGAACCCTTTAGAAAAGCGGTTGCCCCGCAAGTTTTCGCGCTCATATATGTCATCGTAAGAGTGCTAATAATTCTGGAACTTGCCCTGCGTATGGATTGCATGCCGTATGGCTGTTTCAGCGAAACTAGCATACTTTTCCAGTTGCCGGCCATAAATTGTCTATGGGTATAGAATTTATTACTAAATGGCTTATATTAGATAAAATCGACGTTGACGAAATAATTAAAAAAAATAAAAATGATTCTGTAAGAACATAACCGGCTGCGCCGGAACTTTTTCAGACAGGATTAACAAGATTGACAGGATTTTTTATTTTATCCTGTTTTATCCTGTTATCCTGTCAAAAATACCTACCCGAGCGCAGCGACAGATGAAGCGTAGCGCAATAATTTCCTATTAGGTTAAAATATTAAATAGAAAGTTTAATTATGAATATTCATCCAACTGCAATAATTTCGCCTGCGGCCAAAATTGGCAATAATGTCTCCATTGGTCCCTACTCGGTGATCGAAGCGGATACTGAAATTGGTGACGATTGTATTATTGATGCCCATATCAAAGTGGCCCGCTATACCTCAATCGGAGCTCGGTGCCGGATATATTTCGGTGCGCTGGTTGGTGAAGAACCTCAGGATCATCGTTTTGTCAAAGGCATGAAATCATCAACCGAGATCGGTTCCGATACGGTTATTCGCGAATATGTGACGATTCACCGCCCGCCATTTGACGGCATGAAAACCATCATCGGGAACCATGTGCTCTTAATGGCATTTGTCCATATTGCTCACGATGTTGTTATCGAAGACCATGTCACTATGGCCAATCATACTGCTCTGACCGGGCACGTTCATATCGGAGCCGGAGCAGTCCTCAGTGGTTATATCAAGATTCATCAGTTCTGCCGAATTGGTAAACTGGCATTTGTTGCCGCAGATAATATTATTGTCCAGGATATTCCGCCATTTACTATGTTGCATGATAACGGTTTTATCTATGGGCCTAACACCATCGGATTGCGCAGAGCGGGGTTGGATGATGAACAACGGGCCGCCATCCGTAAAGCAATTAAAACCTACTTTTTCAAGGGTTTGAATGGCAAGAATGCGATTGCTGAAATCAAAAAAGAGCCTGTTACTGCTGAAGTGCAGCAATTTATCGATTTTGTCAGCAGTACTGAACGTGGTATTGTCTCGCCAGAACCCAAACTGGTATTTATTCCAAAAAAATAACCCATCCCCCGCAGTAAAAATGAAAATACAAATATCACAAAGAAAACCTCATAAGCAGAATATAATTTATCTTTAAAACTTGATTGGTTAGAAAACCAACCCGTGACGAATTGTCACGGGTTGAAAATGCTTGAGATGCAGTAGAGCCGAGAACCTTTGCAGAAAGTAAAAAAGTTGCTTGATAGATAATATTTGTAATGTCATTGTTCAGT
This sequence comes from Victivallaceae bacterium, assembly GCA_021647315.1. GTDB lineage: Bacteria > Verrucomicrobiota > Lentisphaeria > Victivallales > Victivallaceae > JAKIUY01. The sequence continues at coordinate 5,090 of JAKIUY010000078.1, read as the reverse complement.
GTTATGTTCATACAATAGGAATTTGTATTCTAGCCACGAATGCACTAATTTTAAAATTTGCGCATTAGCGGCTAAAAGATCTTTTTTATTCGTGCATTCGTGGCTGACTTTTTTTATTTTTATTAGTTCCGGCGTAGCCGGTTATGTTCATTGTTGGTCTATTTAGATTTTTAAAAGGAGCTAAGTTATGTATCTGTTTGTTCGATTGGTTCTTCTTGCCGTTATTATGTCAGGTAGCGTTGTTTTGGCTAATCCACCCAAAAGTCTTGGAGTGAATGAGGCGATGCTGAATGCCCTGCGTCCACTCAAATTGAAAATAGTCGAGCGTCCCGGCAAACGTGCCCCGAATTTTAAAACCATCGAAGCTGCCTGTCTGGGCAAAAACCGGCTACTGTTGAAATTGACCATGACCAGACCAGTTCCGAGTAATGGCGGAGTTGTGGTTTACTTAAACCTTGACAATGATCTGAAAACCGGGCGCAAAGGTAAACACCATGCGGGCGTTGATCTGATGGGAATGTTCGGTAAAGGCAAAATGAGTAAACGCATTATTGGATATAAAAACACCACAGCGATTGGAGCAATGGACAAAGATATCCTGTGGATGCTGATTGACGCACCGTTATCTATCAAAGATAATCAGGCAACTATAACCCTACACCTGTTATCTCAGGAAAAGGGTAAAAAAGGGCACTCCACCAAACCGGCAGTGTTTACTATTCCAATCACCAATATCAAACCCGTTGCCGTAAAAAAAAAGTAGCCACCAAGCCGTATAAACGGCGCAAAAGCATTCAGCTTGCTCCCAAACAGTGCCGTTACTATAATAAACGGGTTAAATATCTGCCATTGAGCAATAAAGGACTGACTGCCGCAGATGTGATAGTATCGCAGCCGATTAAATTTGGCCGTGCGTGTCCCAAACCACAATTTATCACTAAGCTGAACAGTAAACGCCAAGGTTCAGCAGTTGACAGTGTTGTTCCGATTGAACTGCTTGAAACAGCAGCTCTTGCCCGTGATGCTGAAATTCGTTTCGGTTTCCCGTTACCTAAAGGGGCAATTTACGACCTCAACCATTTTCAGATAATCGCCCCGAGGGGCAAAAAGGTAGCCGCGCAGTTCAGTGCTACAGCATTCTGGCCGGATAAAAGTTTGAAATGGGTGCTTATTCAATTTACCGCTCCGTTGAAAAGCGGTGAAAAAGCCAGCTACAGGGTGCGTTTCGGTCGTAAGGTAAAAGCTCTAAATATAAAATCTAATTTGAAGGTGATTGGTTCGTCTTCTGGAATGTTTGTCGATAACGGCATCATTAAGGTTCAACTGGGCAATAATTTAATAGATAAAATTTGGTATAAAAATAGATTAATCGGTGGCTTTTCACCTGACGGCATAATTCTAACCGACGAAAACGGGAACAAGTTCAACAGTGGGCTGGGGACTCCTAAAATAACGGTGGAAGAAAGCGGACCGGAAAATGTGGTAGTGCGGTTTGAAGGTCATTACGCCAACCGGATCGGTGAAAAATATATGAAGTATATTGCCCGTTTAAGTTTTCAGAATAATTCTTCAGTCGTCGGGCTGGCACTGACCCATATCAATGATTATATCGCGACAGAGTTTACCGATATCACCAGTTTGACTCTGCCTTTTATGCTGCCTGGAAAATTAAAGCAAACTACGGTTAATCTCGCAGGGAAAAGCTCTCCGGTAACTAGCAAAAAACAACGCATTATTCAACTTGATGATATTTATAGCTCAATTTCAGGACAAAAACAGCCAGGACGGCTGACTGGTGCAGCCACCTTAAATGGTTCAAGAAAAATAACGCTGGGCTGGCAGGATTTCTGGCGACGCTATCCCAAGGCTTACAAATCGACTGACAAAGAATTTATTCTTGAAATATTGCCGGAACAGCCAACGAAGGATTACGGCAAAAATTTACCGTTTTATCTGCTGTTTCCTTTTTGCGAAGGCAAATACCGGTTTAAATGGGGGATGGCATTTACCGAACGGCTACGTTTCGATTTCAGTGGCTCAATTCCCGCTAAAGTTCTTCAGACTGAACTCGACAGCCCCGTTATCGCTGTAATCCCTGCCAGCTGGTATGCGAAAACCAACGCATTTGCCAATGTTACTGCCCCGCAAGGGAAACAATTCTTCGCTTGGGATACTTTTGTCAATAAATCTTACCAAGCTCACATGATATTGAAAAATCGTCAGCGTGAATTTGGTTATTTCAACTACGGTGACTGGTATGGCGAACGCGGCCGCAACTGGGGCAATAACGAATATGATCTGGCTCATGGGCTGTTTGCGGCATTTGTCCGTACCGGTAACCGTGATTATTATCGTTGGGCAATGAAAGCCGCCAAACATCAGGCTGATGTAGATATTGTTCATGCCTACCCCAATCCATACTATCTGGGTGCTAACCATCAACATTCAATCGGCCATACCGGAACCTGGAGTCAACGACCGAAACATGCGACCTGGACTCATGCTTATGATTCCCACACTTCCGCCCAGAGCGGGCATACCTGGAGCAAGGGGATGGTTGAGGCATGGATGTTGTCCGGTGATCCGGTGATCATGGAATCAACCTTAAAGCTCGGTGAACATATCATCTGGGCAATGGCTCCCTCATTCAAACGCCTGGGAACCCACGAACGAACTGCCGGCTGGTCAATAAAGGCGATACTGCCACTTTATAACTTGACCAATGATCCGCTTTACCTGAAAGCTGCTAAACAGATTGCGACGGTAGCACTGAATGAACAAAAAATCAACGGAGCCTGGCCGCATCGATTACCCAAAGACCATGCTTGGGGCAGAACAGATGCCTGGGGCAATAACCTTTTTTTGCTTGGAATACTGACCTCTTCACTTAAAGATTATCACCAGGCGACCGGTGATCAAAAAGTTAAAAAATCACTGTTGGCCGCTGTTGACTGGATTTGCAAAAGTTATGACCCGCAAGTTGGCGCCTGGCCATATTCAGCACTTAAAGACGGAACTCCGCTGGGTGCGCCGCGGTCCAGTAGTAATCTGCTGGTTATTGATACAATCGCCTATGCCGCAAAAATAACCGGCAAAAAGAGCTATGCTGATATTGCCCGTGATGCCATGCTTACCCGGATTATAACGGGTGCTGGCGCTAATGGAAAATCAATAGCTCAATCGCTGGTTTTTACTGACAGCACAATGAAAAGTCTCCATGACTATTACGCAAAATATGCCCCCAAGCAGGCCGATAAAGTTGTTACTATGGAAGATATCGCCCGACGCACTACCATGGTTCAGGATACGGCTAAGTTCAATGTTCGTGGTCCTAAAGTAAAAACATTCTATGTCAAACTGAAAAAACCAACAGCGACAATTACTCTGAATCGTAAAAAACATGGAGCCCGTCCGCATGGCTGGGACAAATGTTTTGGTGCGGTTTACAATACGCAAGGTAAAAAAATCGAGAGTTTCGAATACAAACCAACGGCTGAAATCTCGCGTCGGATAAAACTGTCAGGCAAGCCCGGAGCTATTTTCAAAGTTGTTTTCCGTGATGACCTACGAGGTGTCTGGGATGTTGCCGGAAAAGATGTCCAGGTAATATTAAAATTGACCAAAGGCACATCATTAGGTCGTCCGGCAATTGCCCGTTTTTATCTAACGGTACCGAAAGGGACTAAACAGTTTAAAATTCATATACGCGGAGTTCATACTGGTGCCTATGGCATGTTATTGCAATTACCGAATGGCAAAATAGCGATCATGAAAGAGGGGATAAATACTGGCAAAGTCCTGTTGCCATGGTCAAATGGAATTGAGCACCGGCAGTCTGCCGAATATTCAGCAACAATCAATGTTCCAAGCTGGCAGGCTGGCAAAATCTGGCCGTTAATCATCTGGGGTTCCGGCGATATTGGTCTTCAGGTGGAAGGCATCCCACCGTATCTCTCCCGCAATAAAGCGATGGCTTTCAAGGTGAAATAATCATAAAAAACCTACTTATATTACTGCTTATGGTCATACTGTTTGCAGGTTGCAATAATTTAAACAGAAAACCAAATGCTTGGTTCGATGTAAGAAATAGCAGAACAAATGAATTAGTTCCCAATGTAGATTTTCATTACATGGAAGTACAAAAACCATATTTTATTGTTGGTATGATTGTTTTCAGCAGGACATATACAATATCCCAGAACTCGCTTGCCTCGTCGATGAAATCTATCGCTCTGCCAATTTGAGGCATTATTGATAATATATTTGGTTATTCTATTGTATGATTTTTCATCACGAATAATATGATCATAAAAACGCGATTGCCAGGCAAATTCAAACCCTTGCCGATGGGCATGTTTGGTTACCGCCGATTTATATGACCCAATTATTGATGATAATCTATTTTTACCCTGATGTTGAAAACGTCGTTGCCCGATGGTTTGGGGTGATGGTTGTGGTGGTGATTGTGATGATGATGATTGTCCCCGTTGTTGGCATTGTACCCGTTGTCCCGGTTATTACGGTTATTGCCGTTGTCCCCATTATTGCGGTTATTGGCGTTATTTGCGTTATTGCCGTTTAAAATCAATATACCATGAATATGATTAGGTATAACAATAAATTCCCCTAATTTCAGATGTTCTGCATGATTTTTGATTTCGTACCAGAATTTATCTGCCTATTTTTTACCCTGCGGGCTATTCCTTTGCGTTTGGCGAGTAATAATATTCCGGCGGTTCCAATAATATCAACAGCTTTCTGTTTTGCCACTATTCTGCCGCGCTTTTCATCAATAAGCAAAATCATGTTTAATTCAAGCGCAAGGGCTATTGCTTCAGCCTCGCCGGAATCAACAGTATTTGAAATAGCCGAACTCAATTTGATTTTCTGCTGGTATACTTCGAGCCATTTATCAAAAGGAATTGCCATAACGGTGGGTTTACCTCTTTTGGTTATTAAGGCTGTGGGTCTTGCAAAATAGCTTAACCCTTTAATTATTAACGATTTATATTCCTTTTTTATTTGAAAAATCCTCCAAGGCGTGATATATTATAACTCTTTCAATGTCAATAACATACCACCCTTGAAAA
>JAKIUY010000077.1 GCA_021647315.1 Victivallaceae bacterium | reverse complement strand
CAAACTTAACGATGTATTTATCATTGTGGAGTCCTCCTTTTTTTGAGTTACCGTAATATACTTTACGGATAAGGTTGCTCCACTCTCTTTTTAATCTTTTTTAAAAATTGTTAGGACACATGTGAAATTTGATACATTATTAACCAACAAAATATAGAGGTTCAAACAATGATAAAACTTTTCTTAAATATTTTTATATTATGTTTCGCTTTTAACGTATTTTCCCAAAAAACAACTATTACAAAACTAAAATTTACTGTTGACCTAAAAAATAGCCGCAAAATATCAAAAGACAATTTTGGCACGAACTCCAGTCGTCTTTGGGGAAAACTTCGTTATGGTGACGATGCGCTGGCGACTCACAGCATAAAGTTGGGGACACCTTTAGTCCGCTTCCCGGGCGGCACACCAGCCAATGCCTATAACTGGAAAGACGGCAGACATTCTGCCCCGAAGCGTGCAACAGATTACTGGAAAAAGAGAATTCCAGCATTCAATCATCCACTAAGCGATAATTCCCAAAGGACTTACGATGTTAAGGATTTTATAAAATTTCTCAAGCAGACGAAGTCAGAGTTTATTTTGGTTGTGAATGTTGTAAATTCGACTCCTGAAAATACCAGAGAACAGATGCTTTATTACAAAAATAGAGGTATTCAGGTAAAAAGAGTTGAAATGGGAAATGAAGTATATTTCTACAGCTATAATTGGACTTTTACGCCGACAGAATACAGAGAGATCAGCAAAAAACACACGAAAGCGGTAAAGTCTGTCTTTCCCAACGCCAAGGTAGGCCTGGTTTTTCCTTCACAATCTTATACAACGGATACTTATTTACAGATTGAGGCCGAAGAGAAGATGCAGACCAGAAAAGACCTTATACGAGCGGCAGGATTTGAGAAAGTAGCTATTAACTCAGACTTTTCCGATGCAATGATTATTCATATTTATCCCAGAACAGGGATGCATTATAAAGTCAAAAGAAAAGATTGGAGAACTTATATACAAACTTATAGCAGTTGCATCTCTCACTTTGACGGACATTTCGCTCCGACCATTGAAAGGATGCACAAGCTTGCGCCAAAAAAAGAAATATGGCTAACTGAATGGGCTTTGGCTGCGTTTACCGGTGGACAAAGGAAATATGGTACTTTCGGTTTTGCAAATGTCAATCATACAGGTATGAGTTTCACATACCTCACCGGACTTTTTGCCGGACATGGATTTCTTACTATATTCAAAAATCCTTATATAAAACTTGCCAATTTTCACGGCGGAGTATGGGATAATAGAACCCCAGATTATAAGAAAAACTCCAGCTATTATCCTTTGTTAATGTTTGCTGATCCAGCCAAATATTGTACAAAAATTGCCGATGTTCAGGTGAAAAATGCAGGAACTTACAAAGGCTCAGAGCAAACATCTCTAGGTGAATACCCTCAAGTAAACGCCGGATATTTTTATAATAAAAACGGAGGCTATCTATTCTTCATTAACAAATTCAATAAGTCATTTTCTATTAGTCAAGAATCTCTTAAAAAATCAGCTATTGCTTCAAAATGTAGCGAAATTACATATTTCCGTCCCAAATCATACAAAAAATTGACTTCATCGCTTGAGGCGATAAACGCTTGGGATTATGGGACACAGATAATCCAGCGGAAAGGAATGATTAACATTAAACCTTATTCCATAACCCGTATCAAAATTGGTATTCCTGAAAAAAACTCGACAAAAAAGTAAAAACTAAAAGCACAGGAAACATAAAAGAAACGTAAAATAAACGTAACCCATTAAGTACATCAATATTATTTTTACCGCGTCTGGTCGTGTTATCAAAAGTGACTTTTTACAATAATAATTATTGTTTTAAATAACATTTTTTAGCCATTTTGACTAGAAAAATTAGTGAATTATCATGAAAACCGTTTTATCGTAAATTTCCCCTTTTATCCAGTAATTTAATTTTTTCACATTTTTTTTTATAAAAACAGTTGCTTTTGGTGATAAAAACAGGTAAACTATAGTAAGAACTGAATCGAGTAAGTGAAAGGCAAAACAATGGTAACAATGAAAACAGTCGCAGAGCATGCTGGTGTCAGCCGAGCAACAGTTTCTTATGTTTTAAATGGGCGCCAACAGGAGAAGGGGTCCAGAGTGAATCCTGAAACAGTTTTAAAAGTAGAGGCAATGGCTGCTAGGTTGGGCTATCGGCGCAATGAAATAGCACGTTCGGTGCGGACTGGCAAGACCAATGTCCTCGGGTTTATCGGAGCCATGGGGACTAGTTATGCAATGGATATAATTAATGGTATTGCAAAATCATGTGCTGCCGGTAATTATCTGCTGAAGTTGTTTCAGTTAGACGAAGAGACAGATATTGGGATGATCGCCAGACAGTGCATTGAGCAGCGTCTAAGCGGGGTTATCTGTCGTTCTCTTACAGAACATGACCTGGATATTCTACATCAGGAACTACAGGCTTTTGACCTGCCAATCGTTCTAGTTGACAATAGTTTTTCTCATAACTGGTGCTCGCGGGTAATATCTGATGATATAGCTGGAGCACAGTTGGCGGTTGAATATCTATTGAAGCTTGGGCATAGAAAAATAGTCAATATTTCAAATTCACTTGAAAACGGTTTTTCATTCATGCGCAACAGTGGATATCGTCGTGCATTGTCAAATGCCGGTATTGCCAACAACAATAAACTCACCTGCATTGTCCCTCAAATATATGAAGTTACGGAATCATTTATAGCAACAATCAGACAATTATTAACCGAACAGCAACCAACTGCGTTGTTTTGCAATAGTGACCCGATTGCTATGAAAGCTCTCAAGGTTGTAGCTAATATGGGATTAAGAATACCTGAAGATATCTCTATTATCGGTTACGCCGGATTGAGTTATACCCAATTGACAAATCCGGCACTAACAACAGTCGAACAACCTTTTATTGATATGGGCATGGAAGCGGCTGAAATTCTTATCAGTGAAGTAACAGATAAAACTCAAATTCAGGAAATAAGACTGCCCGTTGAGCTGATTGTCCGTGAATCAACGGCGATCATTAATAATTCAGTATTTGTCTCAGCAGAAAGCAATGAAGTTGAATATGCAATGTAAAGCAGACATTTGTCTGGAGTAGACTGCTTTAAGCTCCGCGGCTATCGTCGCTGCTGAAGCAGAAAAGTAAATATGACGAAAATCTTAAAAAAGGAATTTGTATCATGAAAAAATTATTGATTTTAATCGTAGCATTGGCCTCTGTATCTGTAATGGCATCAACAGCAAGAGTGGATATTGATGGTAGGAAAGCTGGAATAAAACTTACACCCGGATCCAAAACAGCAGGTTGTGCGTTAAGCAATCCTGGCTGGATCAAACCTGAAGAAAAAAGTAAACAAATGCTCTATTTTGCAGTTGGAAAGTTAAAAAAGGACAAATGGCGAGAAGTTGAATTCAGCTTTACCCCAAACAAATCAGGTAAGGTGCGGCTGTTTATCAGAGCGGAATGGAGCAATGTTAAAAAAGGCGCCAAACCTTATTATGTCTATTTCAAGGAGCTATCAATAGTAGGAGCCAAACTGAAAAACTCTAAATTCAGCGAAAAAGATGCCAAAGGCAAGGTCATAAATTGGGGTTTTAATCCAAACGGCAAAAATCCTCCGGTATTCAAAGCAGAAAATAGCGAAACTATCGTTAAACTATCACATGGTGATGCCATGAACCAATATATAGAGGTAACAAAGGATAAATTGGTAAAAATAAAAATAATCGTTAAAAGTGCGATGGATAATGCTAAATAGCCTGTGATTTTCAGTTTTATCCAAGCTATAGTTCAAAGACAAATGGGCAAGAATTCCCAATCGGGTAGCACCCGAGGACTAATTCCGCTTTGCGGTCGGCTAATCATAATATATTGATTTCGTCATTTCGCAAACTCAAGTGACAATTTTCACAGGAATATTATAAGTAAAAGTTTAGTCTAAAAAAGTTAAGCAGGAAATTTATGGCACTACAGTAGTGCTGAAAGTTGATAAAATTAACAGATAAGAAAAAAGTGAAAAATATTTCGTAATAATGGAAGCAAAAATCATGACAAAGAAGCAACAAAATAATAACCAGGGGACAAGGTACCTTACCGAAATCAGAACTATGATTTCAGGTTTGCGGGTTATTCCCGGGTCATACTGCGGATTGTTGCAGAATTTTCTTTGTCATGGAGCTTCCGGCATTGCCTGCCGCAAAAAACGCTCTAGTAGCGTAGAGGATGCGTTATTGCCCATTATTGCTATCAGTACCTTAATCGGATCTAACGCTCGTTGTTTTGCGGTTCGGATGATGGTCATGATGATTGAGACGTTGCGTTTGCCCTGTTCAGTCATGTTTCCGAAGGATATTTTTCTGAACAAGACGGCATTTCTGATGCCCTGCTCCGCAGGGTTATTGGTCGGCGGTATCGCCGGATATTTAAGGAATACAAAGAGTTCATCCTTGAATGTTATCAGACGCTTGCGAATGTTGTCCGTTTTGTGGTGTTTAAGTTCCGAGCGAGAGCGTAATTTATTGAACCGTTTGAGAATATCTTTTTTAGCGGACTGGTATTCCTCATTGGAAAGAGCGGGGTGCATGTTATGAAGAAATATAGCATCTTTAAGAAGTTGTTTGAGAGTCAGGAGAAATTCCTCGTCTTCAGGATGATCAGGGAGCTCCTTGTCGAGCAATGCTTTGATATCCCGCAGCAAATGCGTAAGACATTTCTGTTTGGCAAAAGCTCCAACCTTGCTTCGGTATGCACTCCAGAAATCGGTAATGAGCACGCCGTTATAAAATTCACCGAGATGGTCGATGACAACTTTAGAACCTCGGCTTTCGTCAATATGAAAGAATGCAATATCCGGGTTGGTGAAAATCCAGAGCCAGTCACGTTTCCAACCGGTTTCATCAACATGAATGAAAGGAGTTTCTTGCAACGACTGCTTCAAATCTTCATACGCCGGTGTGGCTTTTTCTGCAAGCTTATTATCAAAGCCAACAATCGAACCGGGTACAACAATCAATCCGCACAGATATTGCAAAGCCCGCTGAATATCGTCATAGGAAACCTTGATTTCATAGCGCAGAAAAGCAGCCTTGGCTCTGGCATCCGGTCCGATAAAGGCATTGGGAATTTCATTTACTCCCCAACCATGAACAACTTTTCCACAATCGGGACACCAGTAATAACAATGAATAAAGCAAGTCGAAGCCAGCTTGCCGTCTTCAATATCTTCCTGGATATGTTCAGTGGTATGATTGCATGGCGAAATATCTTCACTGCCACATTCAGGACAGACATCAAGGTAAACGTCAATGGTTTTATCAGCTTGTGCTGGTTTTCTGCGGAACCATCCCGGATGACCAGCCGGTGCTCCAAGTTTTTTAGTAGTCTCTGTCGTTTCTTTGCGTTTGTATTTAGTGAAAGGATCTTTAAGAGCATCAGAGAGTTCTGTTTTGAGTTGAGAGTTTGTGTCTTCAAGTTCTTTGATTCGTTCATGAAGTTTAAGAGCCTGATGATTGACAATATCCATAGCAAACTCAAGTTCGTCAACCCGCTTGCTGAGATAGTCTCGTTCCGTGAGAATGCGAGTAGGATCTTCGCCGTTAAGAAAAATACAGAAGTTTTTAAAGGGATAGTAGAGCCGTTTGCCATGTCTGATAATATAATTCTGTCTTTCCTGTCCCATGGAGTGTTCTCCGACAAAGTTAAACAAAATCCAACAATACAAACTGGAACGCTAAGCGCAACCAACTGCTTAATAACAGTATACAATAAAATAGTCGCAAAGGCAAGAGGTTTACAGCAAAAAAATGAAGAGTTGTATGAAATTTCAAGTCAGATGGCTGAAAATGGGTTTTCAGCTGGACTTTTAAATATATTAACCAACGGGAGGTCAACGACAAGCAAAATATGAATTAAGACAAATGTTCTGAAAAATCGTTTTTTCAGAATAAGTAACTTTTTGAAACTAAACTATTACAATAGAGTCTGGAATAAATATTCCGGATAATTCATGGGGTAATTGCCTCTTAGAGTCAGAAAAAAATGGAGATCATCATGAACGCAAGAAAACTCACCATGCTCAGTTTAACCGCCGCTGTCATCGGTTCTGCCGCCATCCTTTCAGGTTGCAAATCCGCTCCGGCAGAAAAACAGATATTTATTCCTAAAAATTATACCAAAATGATGAAGGCCAACCCCAACGGTCCATTTAACAAGGGCTGGGGACAGCTTGGCAAAATCAAAAATTACGATAAAATTAAAATTGATATAATCGTTGCTCCAGTGCAATTAGATCAATCCGGCTGGCAGAAAACTAATATCAGAAATCTGGCGTCGTCAAAACATAAAGATATGAAAGATCTGGCAAAATACGTCGCGACTTCTTTCAAAAAATCGTTCAAATCAAGCAAATCATTCAAACTCGCCAGCAAAAAAGGCGACAAAACGCTGGAACTTGAATTCGCCATTGTTCAGGCAATTCCAAATAAGCCGATTCTCGGTGCTATCGGTAATATAACCAACCTGACCCCGATAGGACTGTTGCTCACACCTGTTAAAGTATCAATCAGAAGCAAAACCGGTGCTGGCGGTGTAGTTGTCATGGAATCAATCCTTAGGGATTCAGATACCGGCGAAATTATTGCCGTATTTACTGATCGCGAAACAGCCCGCACCGCTTGGTTTAACACCAAAGATTTCACTGCTTATGGTGGAATCAGACAGATTGTTGATATCTGGACCAAAAACATCGTCAAGGTTCTGGATGAGGTAAAAGCTGGAAAACCAGTTAAAGGCAAGAAAATAAGCAAATTCGAATTGTTCAACTAAGATTATTACTGCGAAAATAATTTCGTAAACAGATAAGCTTCCCACACTCAATGAGTCGCGGGAAGCTTTTTTATAATTTACCTTAATAATAATTTCATAGGCAATGCTCTTATTTTACTTTACAACGATATCATCTATTTTTAATATTTACGATTGCTTTCTTTACTGGTTCTCTAAATACTTTTTCCAAGAAAACCATAGCATCAACCAAAAAATTAATTATATCGTCCCAATCATCTTCATGATAGACATTATAATTCTCCTTTTTTATTAAAATAGAGCATCCTTTTAGTTTATCACGGCGATCCCAATGAATCACTTTAGTTTCAGATAAATTTTCAATTATATCTTTTTGCATAAATAATTCATCATAAACATCTTTATTCCATTTATCATTATCCGTGTACATATTAATACTGGCTGATACAGATTTCCCGCTTGCTCCAAATTGATATTGAATATTATTAATATTTTTTGCAATCCAATATTCTTTTAGTGGACTAATCCCCTTAAATAATTCCATTTTTGACTTATTAATTCTCTCTAATAGCTTAACCCAGAACTGCTGCCGCATCATTGCCAATTTATCTGTTTGAGCGGCTTCATCTTGTTTTTTTTCTGCACATGAAATCATATATTCTGCATTTTCCTTACCGGGTAAAATCTCTTCAAAACTTACGAATTGCTTGTCATCAAGTTCATAAGGAATAACCTTTATACATTTTATATTTAATCCGTAACCAATTAACCATAAAACACTTGAAGTTACTTCTTTCCTAAACTCCTTTGCAACTAATATTATTTTCAAAGTATTTTCTTTATTCAGGTTGAGACCAATTGACTCCTCATTATTTACAATGAAATTTTCAAGGTTAACTTTTGCGGTTTCTTTTTTTATTTTTTTATCAAGATACTCCTGGTAAATATCAATAATTTTTTGGGTGCTTAAAGTAGAACAATAAGATGCATATTTTATGGCTTGCCAAGTGACATCTCTGCCTGAATCATCCAGTTTATTTTCGATTACAACCAAGTTGCCAGATTTATCAACAGCTAATAAATCAGGGCGCTCATTTGTACCATTAAATCCAGAATATTCTTCTTGTATAATTAGTAAATCTTCACCCAATGCACGGGGATATCCTGAAATCCACTTTTGCAGATGAGCTCTTTCTTTAAAACCAAGATCACTAAATTTTCTTTCATTCATATGTTCAATTTTGTTTTCATCTTTTTTGATTAAGAACATCATAATATTGTCTCCTTATAGTTTAATTTAATATTTATAAATTAAACGTTGTTCGAAAAGGTCAGCAAAAAAATGCTTTTTGTGAATAATCTAAAGTTAAACTGTATATAAAGTCCCAATTACAACTGCTCTTCCAGCTGTTTAAAGTCATCGGGAAACGGGGCGGTAAAATTCATCTGTTCACCATTTACCGGATGTTTAAAAGAGAGCTTCCAGGCGTGCAGCATCTGCCGTGGGGCGGTATCATCATTCTTTTTGCCGTAAAGTTTATCCGCAATAACCGGCAGTTTTAAACTTGCCATGTGAACCCGAATCTGATGAGTTCGGCCAGTCATAATTTTGACCGACAACAGACTTGCCGGCAGGTTATTAATTCTGCCGCTCTTAATAAGTTCATAACAGGTAATAGCCTGTTTCCCATTACGTTCAACAACCGCCATTTTCTGCCGTTTGACCGGATGCCGTCCAAGCTGAGTGATAATTTTATCTTCTTTATATTTTGGCACGCCCCAAACCAGTGCGGCATAAGTTTTATGAACTTTCCGTTCGGAAAAAGCCCGGGAAAGCTTGAATAATACTGAAGTCGTTTTAGCGATAACCATACAGCCGGAGGTGTCTTTATCCAGACGATGAACAATCCCCGGACGCCCACCCTCTACCGGCAGATCAGCGCTGAACTCAGGATCACGCCCCAGCAGGGCATTAACGATCGTCCCCGATGGATTGCCTGCCCCGGGATGGACAATCATCCCCGTCGGCTTATCAATTACCAACAACGTATCGTCCTCATAAATAATCGGCAGATGAATATTCTCCGGCACGAGTGCAGGGATTATCGCAGTTTCCGGCCATTCGACAGTAACGCCATCACCTTCACGGACTGCAGTACGTGGGACTTTGCATAGTTTACCATTCAACGTCACCGCACCATTTTTTATCAGCCGCTGAAAAAATGTCCGTGAATTGTCAGGATTGAGTTTAGCGATAAAAAAGTCGAGCCGATCTTTATCAAATTCCATCGGAACTTCAAGTTCAATTTTTTTTCTTTCTATCATCATTATCCGCCGAGCGGTTATGTTTGCCAAAAAAATAAAATATCACCAGACCGCAGGGTATCAGAAACAGGCCGATAAACTGTGCTTCAGTAAATATTCCGAAAATAAAATCCGTATGGTCGCCACGGAAAAACTCATCAACAAAACGTATAATGCCGTAACCGACAAAATAAAGTGCGACAAGCTGACCTCGTTTAACCTTTTTAAACATCGTCAACAGGAATACAAAGAAGATAAGATTGGCAAAGACTTCATAGAGCTGAACAGGATGCAAATGCAATCCGGGGTAGTGTGCTGCCGGTGGGGTGCCGACAGGAAATTTTACGCCAAACAGACATTCGGTTGGTTTGCCGTAACAGCAACCATTGAGAAAACAGCCAATACGTCCAAAGGCATGCCCAAGCGGCAGGGCAAGCGCAACAACATCCATCACCCGCAAAATATCCAGTTTATACTTGCGGCAGAATATTACCAATGCGATGATAACCAGAAAAAAGCCACCGTAAAAAACCAGACCGCCATGATCAATTCTGATTATTTCAGCAGGCTGATCACGAAATTTATCCCAGAACTGAATAACATAAAAGATACGTGCACCAAGAATACCACAAATCATTGATAAAAAAACCAGACTTGAAACCTGATCATCAGACATCCCGGCCTGTTTTCGGTAACGATGAATGATCCAGTAACTGGACATAAAACCCAATGCTGCCATTACGCCGTACCAACGAATCGTGAATGACCCAACTTGTAAAAATATTTGATCCATAATTTTTTAATCTTTAACGGTTAATCGTTTATTCGCCAGTGTTTCCATAACAATAACAATGACAAAACCCAATACTGCCAGTCCCACGGCATACCAAAAACTGACATTATAATTCTGCGGTAAAACATTTGACTGAACTAATGGTTTTGCCTGCCAGCCATCACCAATTTTCAATAAATATTCAGCCTGGCTTGCAGGGAGATCAAGCTTAACATACTCACTGCCTTTTTTGAGTGCGACTAAGGTTGTATTATGCCACGGCCACAGTTTCCACAGGGAACCGACCATAAAACCGATCAGGGTAGCGATAGTCAGATCATGAAACTTTTTTAACAACCAGTTCAGCAGATGTACAAATGCCCCGAGTCCAACGATGCAACCAACCGCAAGCCATACTAAAGTCAGTAAATTTCTGAAGGTTTCATTCAGCGAGTTATGAGTAAGTTTTGTGAAATTCATAAAATAACTGACTGCGCCCAGTACATATTTATATAATCCGAGTACCAACAAGAGAAACGAACCTGAAATACCCGGTAAAATCATCGCACAGATAATAATCATGCCACCAAGGAATAGATTCAATGGCGTAGGTTCACTGTTTATGGGAACCAAGGTGACAATCAAATAGGCGATCACGACACCGGCAATCAGACCAATGCATGGTCCGAGCGACCATTTTATGACTTTTTTAAGAACGGTTATAATTGATGCGATTACTAATCCGAAGAAAAAAGCAAACGTCAGTATTTGATATTTATCTAAACATAGGGTCAAGAATTTTGCCAGAGAACCAAGTGCAATTAAAACCCCAATACCCAGCATCAACATAAACTTCCACGGCAGCACCGCAAACAGTTCTTTAATTTTGAATTTCATCACCAACTTCAGCGTATCAAGCGAAGCAAAAGCACGAATTGAATCAATCAACTCTTCATAAATCCCCAGCAAAAATGCCATCGTCCCACCGGAGACGCCGGGAATAACATTTGCGGTTCCCATCACAAACCCATACAGGGATAAAACCATATACTCTTTTAATGTACGTTGCGGCAATTTCTTGTCACTCATAATATTCCTTGATTTCTATCAAATTAAGGCTATTTGCAAAACTTATAATATAACCCCCAATAACCTTTTTTCCCAATTTTCACAAAATTTTATCGCAATAAAAAACACTCCCGTAATGCCTCACTTTAACTTCCTCGGTTCTATAGAATAAAAAACTAGTGCTCCGGCAACGCATACCATACCGACAATAGCACCAATTCCCGGGTTCTCATCTTGCAGGATTACCCAACTGAAAATCGCCCCGAAAACTGGAATAATAAATTTCCACATATTCAATTCCGACGGTTTAATACCAGGTTGATGTAACAGATAAAACCACAGCGAAAAGGCCACCGCCGAAAGCAATGCCAACCAGCCAAAACCCAAATAAAATGTGAATGGCAACTGAAATTCCGGCACCCCTTCAAAACATAATCCACTTGCCAGCAAAACAACTCCACCAATAAAAATTTGCACCGAATTAAGCATAAACGGGTCAATCCGTAATTTTCTTACGGCTAAATTACCAAATGCCCCTGAAAGCCCAGCCAGTACCAACATAAGCATACCGACAATTTCCAAACCACCATCGCCCTGCCATGATTTGCGACTAATAGCAATGACAGCAATTCCGGCAAAAGCTATAAGCAGGCAGATTGATTTACGCCATGAAAGTTTATCATCACTGGTTACAGCATGAGCAACCACCGCCATGGTCAATGGTGAGGTACCAGTCACAATAGCGGCAATACCGCCCGGCACCAACGCCATACCGGAATTAAACAGTCCGTAAAGCAAGATAGTCTGCAACAGCGAAACCAATAAAAGCCTCCATACATTCTGGCGTATTTGCAGGAATGGCTGTTCAACTCTTGTCAGCCAAAACGGTACCAACAAAACACCGGCAATCATAAACCTAATACCGGCCAGAGTCAATGGTGGCCAATACTGAAGACAGATTTTCACCCCGGCAAAAGCGGACGCCCACAATAAACAGCAAAAGATTGCCAAAACAATCGTTTTAGTTTTACCACTATAATTTGTTAATGTTGTAATAATTGTCTTCTCCACAGACGTTCGTCTGGCTTATACTGCTTCAAACTCCGCGACTATCGTCGCTACGGAAGCAGACGTTCGTCTGGCTTATACTGCTTCAAACTCCGCGACTATCGTCGCTACGGAAGCAGACGTTCGTCTGGCTTATACTGCTTCAAAAACGCACAAACCCACCGTTACGCAACACTCCACCATCATGGACGAACTCCGCTATCGCCCGCTGCATACTACTGACATGAGGTACGGCATCAATGCCCTCTGCTTTCGCCTTCGGACCAAATATCCGATATACAGCTTCAGACTCACCCCCAATTGGGAAAATCTGGCCGAGATGCTGAAATTTAAGAACATTGGAGGTTGGCTTCAGTATACCTTCAAATTGATTATCAAGCAACCATGAAAAACAGACAAAAGCCTTAAAATCATAATCAGACACATATTGGCTGAAAAAATGATTAGCCTGTTCAAACGATTCACTACACGCTTCAGGGGTCATCGGTTCGCCGGCCGGAATATGAATATTCAAGACCTTATCACCTTTGCCCAAGACCTTATTCCACTCTTTCAGTTCTAATTTAACCAGTCTATTTTCAGCGAATCCGGCAGCTGAAATTGGATTGCCCTCAACCTCGACCTCGCCTTCATGCAAAGTTGCCAGCCAATGCCCATCCTCATCCCAGACATCACCTACCCCATCAATCAGGCCATTGCGATTATACCGTATACCTGCGGCAGACAACATTTGCAATTCATCGGTTATTTTATGCCGAAAAACCACAATATAATTATCAAACGTGAACGGGTACTGAAACTGCAAACGACCGATTTTCAATAAACCGCAAGTCAAATGCCCCTGCATCCAACCGAATATCCGGTGCGTCAGACCGGTGATACCCAGCTCATTTTTATATTGTTCAACCCAGATATTCAAATCTTTCAGGGTAGCATCCATTACCTGCTTCGGCAAATGTCTGGTTTCATATAACTTGACTGCTCCAGGGTATCCAGCTAACACCAACAGAATAAAAAAGTTCCCGTAAAGATCCGGCAAGGTTTTATCCAACTGCGGGATTGCTTGCCGTTTTTTGCTTTTGTCAGCACAGGTAAAATTAACGCAATGCCACAGTAACATTAATGCCGCTTCATCTTTAACCAGACGATTCTTGTCATCAATAACTGTTTTTATCGCATCATCAGATAAATTCCCCATTTTTCCATATTTTTTAATAAACTTATCATTAACAAATGGAATATTCTCAACACCAGGAAAACTTTTCAATGACTCATTCCAAGTCGTCATCAACTCTGTCGCATCTTCATCTGTCCTGAAAAAACGCCCGATAATCCTGTTTTTATCTATATTCACTATTCACCTCATTAAACGATTCCAACTGGTGCTCTGCC
This sequence comes from Victivallaceae bacterium, assembly GCA_021647315.1. Taxonomy (GTDB): domain Bacteria; phylum Verrucomicrobiota; class Lentisphaeria; order Victivallales; family Victivallaceae; genus JAKIUY01. The sequence goes on along the minus strand of JAKIUY010000077.1, from coordinate 10,842 downwards.
ACGACATCCTGGGAACGCTGAGCCCCAGCTCGGCATAAAAATCAAACTGCATAAATAAATTCCACATTCACTAAAAGCACCTACATAATGCCAGTAGTTTATACCAAAGATGCTCTTAGGTCAACAGCTTGGCGAGAAAAATAACGATTTTATCAAATTATCCCAATATAGTATCAATTAAGTTGCATTTAAGAGAAATAACACTTTATTAAACAGAACTCCTTACCATTTTGTTTGTCTATGTTGTTAACAAAGTTATTAATGAAGTTAAAAAAAAGGAATTATTATGAAAAAGTTATTAATGATGGTCGCAGTTTCTTTGGGATTAGGTTTGGCTTCAACAGTTCATGCTGGTAAAGGCTGGGAGACCGATTTCACAAAAGCCAAAGCTGACGCCCAAAAGAGCAAAAAGATTATTTTGGCCAATTTTTCCGGTTCAGACTGGTGTGGCTGGTGTATAAAACTGGATAAAGAAGTATTCAGTAAACCTGAATTCAAAAAATTTGCAAAAGAAAACCTGGTTCTTCTCATGGTTGACTTCCCCCGGAATAAGAAAAAGCAGTCAAAGGCTGTTCAAAAACAGAATGCTAAACTGGCAAAAAAATATAATATCAAAGGCTTTCCGACCATATTGCTGCTTGATGATAATGGTAAAGTACTTGCACAAACCGGTTACCAGCCTGGCGGAGCGCAAGCTTACATCAAACATCTGAAAAAATTAATGAAAAAGAAGTAATGGTGGCAATTTATTAAATTTTACAATTGCCGCTTTAAAAAGCAACGTTTACCGCGTTGCTTTTTTTTATTTACGGTTTTTGATTGCAATTTCTCCAGTTATGACTATATTATGAGCTCGTTTTTATTATTACGGTTCACAATGGTTGGTTGCTATGCCGGTACCCCTGCTGTTGAACCCGCGAACAGAACACAAAGGATTTATTATGAACAAGGCAGAAAAAACAAAAACCATCGCTAAGTATCAACGTCAGGAAGGCGATACTGGTTCACCTGAAGTACAGATTGCAGTATTGACTTTTCGTATTACCGAGCTGACTGAACACCTGCGGTCAAACAAAAAAGATAACAGCACCCGTCGTGGTCTGCTGGCTATGGTTGCGCGTCGTCGCAAACTGTTGACATATCTCAACAAAGAAAACCATGAAACTTACCTCTCTATCGTTAAGGATCTGAAAATCCGCATACACTAGTAGTGAGCTACAATATATTTCACAAAAATCTTTGTCAGGAATTGCCCCGGCAAAGATTTTTTTTGCCATACTTTGAACGGGAAGAAATTTAACTTTTGGCGTGATGATGGTCAGCTGAATTTAATTTATCTGCGCCCCTGTTCTCAGTAAGCATTTCTGTGGTTGAAGTCATCATCTATAAACCCCCTATTTATAAAAAAGAAATTTTTATCTTGGGATAAGCCAAGTTGGTGCTATATTATATGCCACTTTATAAAATATAGCGATGATTATTTAAACTAAATCAACAACTAAGGATAGACTATGAGTATTGAATTGAAACAAGATTGTCAGTACTCCCTGCTGGTTCCTACCAGTATGGGCGTTCGCCTCACCCCCGCTAACGGTCAACCCATGCACACTAATGAAATGCTGCGTCTTCAGGTTACCAGTGCCGAATCCAATGTTGCAAGTATCTCATCATACCTGGGACTACCAGTAAAAGTATTGACCAACTTTGTCAAAGGCAGCCCAATATCCCGTTTGATTAAAAATAACCTCAAAAGCCGTCAGATGGATTTCGAGGGTAAAGATATCGACCAGGGCAACCCGTGGGGTTACCGTCATCAATTCAATCTCGCTGACAGTGGTTACGGTTCACGCGGACCAAGGGTGCATAATGACCGTGCGGGTGAAGTTGGACGCATTCTGAATGTTAAAGATTTTGATCTGGAAAGAATTTTTGGCGAAGAGGGGGTGCAGATTGTTCACCTTTCAGGTTTGATTGCCGCGCTGTCACCTGACACCGGACAGTTCTGTCTCGATATCGCCCGCGCCGCCAAGAAATATGGCACAAAGATATCTTTTGACCTCAATCACCGCGCCTCGTTCTGGGAAGGACGCCAACAGGAACTGAGCGATATTTTCAAAGAAATCGCCAGCGTATCTGATATTCTGATCGGTAATGAAGAAGATTTCCAGCTCTGCCTTGACATCCAGGGGCCGGAAGCCGGTGGCCAGGATATCACAGCAAAAATCGACAGCTTTAAAGAGATGATCGAACGCGTTAAAGCTACATTCCCTAACGCCTCAGTATTCGCCACTACCCTCCGTGAAGTGGTCAATGCCAACTGTCACCAGTGGGGTGCGATTATGCATGAAAACGGTAACTGGCATGTAGTTGAACCACGCGAAATTGTCGTCCTTGACCGTATCGGCGGTGGCGATGGTTTTGTCGGCGGCATGCTCTATGCGATCCTGCGCGGCTGGGAGCCGGAAAAATGGGCTCAGTTCGGTTGGGCCAGTGGTGCTTTGGTTACAACCCTGTTGACCGATTACGGCCAGCCTGCTGATGAAGAGCAGATCTGGAGTATCTGGTCAGGTAACGCCCGCGTCAGACGCTAAGGAAACATCAAATCTTCAGTCACCGGTCTACAGTCCTCGGTTGAATTGCCACAGACCAAGAACGATGCACTGAAGATCTACTAAGACAGTAGATAAACACAATCGGCTTTGCCAAAACTTTTCCAGACAGGATTAACAGGATAGACTAGATTGACGCTTTGTTCAAACTATATTAGTTTGACTTCGTCCTCTAGTAGGCACTTGGCACCTAACATGTACAAAACTTTCGACATAAGTTGCTTTTTCTGCTTCCGTAGCGACGATAGTCGCGGAGTTTGAAGCAGTGCCAGACGAACGTCTGTAGTCTCTTTATACGTGGTAATGCTTGTTATTTTATCCTGTTTTATCTTGTTTATCCTGTCTAAAATATACATTTCTGCTAGGTAAAACTATGAACAATTTTAAAACTATACAAGTCGGCATGCTGGAAGTAAACTGCTATCTGGTACCGATAAAAGCTAAGAACCGGCTCTATATTATCGATCCCGGCTCGGAAGCCGAAACCATTATCGATGCGGCAAAAGAATTTTCCTGTGATGATTATGTCATTCTGTTAACTCACGCTCATGTTGATCATATCAGTGCCGTCGGTTATGTCGCCAAAACCCTGAAGGCTCCCGTCGTCCTCGACATCAATGAACATGGACTCTACAACAGCCCGAACAATCAGATTCTGCCATTTATTTCCGCGGCAAAAAATCTGCCCGCAACCGTCGAAAATATCACGGATGCCGATTTCGAGATTATCCGTACCCCCGGGCATACCCTCGGCGGGGTATGTTATTATTTCAAAACACTCCCTGCCCTATTTTCAGGTGATACGCTCTTTGCTCAGTCAGTCGGCCGCACCGATCTGCCGGGTGGCGACCATCAAACCCTGATAGATTCTATCAATAGCCAGTTAATGGTACTACCGGAAGCTTTACCGGTCTACCCCGGTCACGGCACACCAACAACCATCGGCAACGAAAAACAACACAATCCATACCTGAAGAGCATCTGTCCTACTGAAAATTAGACTGAGCCACTACCTTAGATTTTAAATAAATCAAAAAAACTTTTAAAAACAGTTGCAAAGTGTTTGGAATTGTTATATACTTAAAAGAGTAAGTTATCAATTCAGCAAGGTATATAAGATGGAATCACTCGTAATATTATCAAAAAAAGAACAAATTGCCACACTGCTTGAGAAGCAGATATTGACAGGAGCAATCGTTCCCGGCACGAAATTAAGCAGCATTCGTGCGTTAGCGGCAAAATTCTCAGTCAGTACGATGATAATTATTGAAGCCTTTGATATTCTTGAAAATAAAAGGTTGATTCGCCGCAAACATGGCAATGGTGTTTTTGTCCGCAGCAAAATTGCCGATGATGTTATAGATGTCTGTTTGATGTGCTATGATTTATTCAAAACCAAGAATAACTACTTTGCCAGTCTCGCTCGTATCGCCATGCCACCATTTTTACGTGAAAAGTTTGGCTTTGTCATTCGTATTGTTCCAGGCAGTGCAGGAATTACCGAAAAACAGTTCGAGTATGAGATAAAAAAAGTTGAACAGCATCTTCATGTTGACTGTCTGCTGATCAATGCTCCAACTCTGAATAAAAAACAGATTGCTATCTGCATGAAACTGCGAACGCCAATTATTTTTATTGGTGATTTTTCAGCGGGTCTTTACCCTGAATTGCCCTACAATCAGATTGCCGGCGATAATAGCTGGACAGGACAAGAGACGGTTAGGCAAGTAGTAGAACTTAAAAATTATCGAAAATTAACCCTCTATTCTGGTTCCATGGATCATTACTTTTACCGTAAATTTTATGATGGCGCATTAAATGAAGCCAGGCGACTGGGTGTAGATTTACATTTAGTTGAATTTCCCAAGGGCATAACCAGCTCTATTGCTATTGCAGAAAGAGAAAAAATATACAGGGACAAAATTGCCGAAGCCAAGGCAAATGGTTGGTGTAGCTGTCCGGCAATCTGTGGTGGATTCTTGGAAAAAATGATGTTCAAAACATTTATTAACTATGATGTCAATGTGCCATTTTATTGCAGCAAAGAGTGTGAAAAATCATTTGAACAACTTTTTGAGACAATTTATGCCAGAATTGAAAGTGTCGTCGAAAATCCGCAGGATTATAAAAAAATCCGCCTGAAACCCAAAATCAACGTGGTGGGAATGCCTATGGCTGAAACTATTGATAGGATATAATGACGGTGGCAATATTATTTGCCAATCCGTGGGGTAAAAGTCTTTTGCCCTTAAACCCAAAACAGAAGCAAAATTGTAGGGGCAAAAAATCTTTTGCCGTATATATATATAAACATAACATGGAGAATAAGAAAATGAAGACATTGAAAAAATTACAAGTTATTCATAACAAGAAATTTACATTAATAGAGTTGCTCGTTGTAATCGCGATTATTGCAATTTTAGCAGGAATGTTATTGCCAGCACTAAATCAGGCGCGTGAGAAGGCAAAGACAATATCGTGTGCTTCAAATTTGAAGCAACTGGGGCTTGCACAGAATCTTTACGGAGATGACAATAATGGCTATCTGATGGAAAAGAACTGGCCTAATGAAATATGGTCTTATGCTGGTGAAGGCAGAAAACGTTACGTTTACGGTGTTTTTTACTGTCCGACATTAAGAAAAAAAGATTGTTACTCCTGGACCAATTGACCAATGTTTCACAGTGATGGTTTTCGTCTAACAATCAAAGGTTCTTATGGCTATAATTATTACTATTTGGAAAGTCTTTATGAAGGTCCCGTAAAGATGTCGCAAATTCACCGACCATCACAAATTATTACATTTGCTGACAGTTCTCAAAGTACAAGTCCTGTGGCCTCTTCAATGGTCATTTATAATTCCAGCTATGCAACTAATCAAATATCAATACGTCATACAGGGGGCAGCAATACTGCTTCTGCTGATGGTAGTGTACATTACTACAAAAAAGTGGCAATTACAAGTCACGGTTATAATCCTGTGATTGCAAAAAAATACTGGCGTGCGTTAGAAAGTTACTAAGCTCACTATAAAAAGAAGAAAGCCTGATTCTGTGAGTAAAATATAGATAAGGCATGACAGTGCTTTGTGTCCAGACAGATAAAAAGGAGGTTCTCAATGAACAAATATATATTAACCGTCGTGGTTTTATTGACGTTTATTTTTACTGTTTGGGCGGATTTTTCAGATTTAATAAAAAAAGATGGAGAGATTCCGGTCAAAGAGCACCCCTCGCTATTTTTTTCAGTGGCGGATATTCCGCACCTGCGGGAAAAAGCCAAGAGCAAATACTTCAAAGCTTATACTGCGGATTTATTAGTTGCCGCAGATCTTATGCTGAAAAAATATCCCAGCAACCAGATATTTCCATTTAGCGAAAATCCTAATTTTCAGACAATTACAGAAACGCTTGTTATGACATATATCGTCACCGGCGCAAAGAAATATTCTCGTCGGGCAATAGAATTAACTGCTAAATTTGCTAATACTCATTATGAAAAAATTCCAGTTCGTGACTCTGGTAAATTTGCGGGATGGATGAAACTAGGTAACTCGACAACGTTTATCTTAATTCCAATATCTTTTGTCTATGATACGCTGTATGACCAAATGACGGAGCAGGAACGTTTTGACATTCGCAAAGCTTTGGTATATTTTTGTCAAATCACTTACGATATGATCTGTACCACCGAGTATGGAAAGAGTTTTTATAAAAATTATACAGCCGGAGAAACAGGTGCATTGGGGGTTGCATGTATGGTGCTCAAACACGAAACAGACTGGCCAGTTGATCTTTGGTTTGATCGAGCATTGCGCTATACTCTTAGTTGGCTAAATGTGGCCGTCAAAGCGGATGGAATGTATCCCGAAGGCACTGCCTACTTTGCATATACTGTCGGTAATCAAATGTTGTTCCTTAATGCACTTTCACGTGAACAAGATATCAAATATTTCGATCGAACCAATTTTAAAAACAGCTTACAGTGGATGATTTGGAGTATGTTACCATGGAAAACTGAATTGGATAATTTCAGTGATGGCGGTTATAATTCTTCAGCCTGTAATGTCCCATTTATATTTCAATATGAATATCCAGAGCTTGGCGGCTACCTGACACAACAGCTGTTTGGTAACGCCCCTAGATATAATCGAAATCCATTCGCATTGATTTTTGGCTCAAAACCCAAAGTTACAAATTTCAATCCAAACAAAGCGTTCGGCACAAATCATCTGTTCAAATATGGAGGCATGGCGGCATTCAGAAGCGGCTGGTCGCCACAAGATGTTCTGATGTTCATTTATGCGACTAAATATGAATATTCGGCGCACTCACAAGCCGACCGTGGACACTTTAATCTTTACGGCTATGGAGAAAAATGGTTAATTGACTCTGGTTATGGCAATGATGCTAAAATTGTTAATTCAAGCACTCCGTCTCAAGCCCACAGTATCGTTTTGATTGACGGCAAAGGAATTGCCTTTGATCCGTCAATGCGTCAATCTGGGACCTTTGCTGACATTGATCGTTATATTGCAAATGACAAGTTAGGCTATGTTCGTGTTGACCAGAAAGATGCCTACGATTTTTACAATAGATATTATCATGCTTCACGACGAATTTATAATCCGGTAAAAAAAGCTTTTCGTAATTTACTCTTTGTCAACAAAGCAGAAACGCCACCATATGCATTAGTTTATGATGACATTGATAAAGATGGCAAGCTACATGATTATACCTACCTGCTACAGTTAGCAAGGGGCAAAAAAATTATCTCAGACAATAAGCAAAACGTTACGCTAGTGCCGTATGCCTTCTCCGGCACAGCAATCTCAAATATTGAGACTGGTGGTTATGGCGACTTTAAAGAGCCCGGCTATAGATTGTTCAAATATCTGGCTGGCTATACAAAGTTCAAAGTGAATGTTCCTGAAGCTGGAAAATATATTATGTGGACATTCGGCAAAGAGTATCCAACATTCTCCGGGGAGATTGAAATCGCTTTAAATGGGACAAAAAAAGGGCGGGCTAAACCGGCGTTTTCAATTGATTTTGACTGGACGCTAATCACAAAAAATCATAAAAAAATGCACAAACCATATATTTTCGATTTGAAGCAGGGAGAAAATACCATTGAATTCACTGGTGTGACCCAAGGCTATGCATTACTCAAAGGTTTACTGGTCAAATATAGCTTTGACGCAGAAAAAAATATTCCAATCGGCTACAATCCGAAAAATATATCCGGTGTTTCATTTGATGCGAAAAATATTATCCAAAAACAGAATATTAAACTTGAGAAGATTACTCAAATCGCCTCATCTGAATGCCAAATAAAAGCACTTTGGCCCCAAGGCGGGAAAATAATCTTTGATTATTATCAGCCGACAAAAGACGCGGGACACCAGCGCATGAAATTCAGCATAAAAAACATCGAACCAAATTTTCTTTTCTTACTTTATCCCAAAAAACGGAATATGGTAGTACCAGTATGCAATTCAAAGCAGTTTAAAGACTCTATTAAAACAACCATAAAATGGAGGAATCATCAAGATGTTATCTTAATAAATACCGGAACAGCAACGATTAAAGATCAAGCAACCGGTATTACAACGGATGGCAAGTTCACCTTTTGCCGCTTTAATGCAAATGGTGAAATTATCAGAATTTTATCTTCCGGCTGCAGGTTGCTGGAATTGTCGGATAAAAAATTGTATTCCGGACAACCGAATACAGTTATTTATGAAACTGGTAAAGTAAAAACAACAAAGTATTTAATTAACAGAACCTCAAAAAAAAGGACGGTAGTAAAAATGAACAAGTTAAAAAAAGTATTATTGGGCGCAGTCACAGCAACAGCGATTGTAACATCTTCACAGGCAGCATTTCCTAAAGCTGCCTGGGGGCGGGTAGACGTTGACGCAGAAAAAGCGAAAATAAAAATTGAACCGGTGAAAAAAGAACTGAGTAAAAGTGTTGCATTTTTTCATGCAAAATGGCGCAAAGATAAACAGGCTTTTTATTTGTCATCAAGGGTATTCTTCAAGAATGATGTCTGGCGGAGCATAAAACTGGCCTTTACGCCTAGTGCCGATGGCAAGGTTAAACTGCTGTTTCTCGGGGCATGGCGCACTGAAGCACTACGTAAAAAAATAGGTTTTCCATGGTTTACATACGTGAATATCAAAGTAAACGGCAAACCGATAAGCTTTGATGATAAAAGCTGGCTTCTTGTAAAAGGCGCGGAATTCATTACCGTCAAGGGGCCTGATGGCAAAGAAATCAAATGCCTTAAGGCAAAATGCCATTCACCAGCATCTTATATGATTGATGTAAAAAAAGATCAAAAGGTCATAGTAGAATTTGATGTAAAACTATTCAAATAAGCACTGACGAGTGTCTCGTCTGGCGTGAGTCAGCACCTCTCGCCTAAGCTTTTTTGCCCAGTGCCAGCTTCATCGAAACAGGCACTGCGGGAAGGCAGCTCTAGATGTGATCTGGATAGACACCCAATGGCAAATAGTGTTTCAAACTCCGCTGTCGCTACCTGTCTATTATAGGCAGGTGAAAGCGAAAAGTTTGCATGTCAAGTTTTACTTCGTCTTTCGTTACACTCAAATGCTCCAAAACAACAAAAATTTGTGATCAATAAGCTACAATTTCCCAAAACTGTGTTTAGGGATAATAGTATCATAAGGATACAATGGTAAAAAAACGCTTTTGTCAGAGTTGTTCATCGCAATTATATCTATACTTTAAGAATTAAGGATTTATTTTATGAAAAAATTTAAACAGATAATAACTATAATATGTCCAATTGTTTTACTGTTTTTATCGCCATCCAACTGGGGACAATCTTTAAAAACAAGAGATACTGTATTACCAAAAACAAAAAAAGCAATGGCTACCATAGTAGGTAAATCATCTTTACCAAGCATTGAAAATATATTTAACTCAAAAGATACAAGATGGTCAGCATTAAATGGTATTCATGCTGCACAGTTTATACAATACAAAGGTAAATTAGGTTATCAATTTATATGCGATTTTTCAAAAGTTAAAGACCGCTGTGTATGGGATGCTAATAATCTTGATATTGATCTTTCTAAAAAAGACTTTATTTCCTTTGATATAGATATGATTGCACCTGATTCTATTGGATTTATGACCTTTTATTTATGTTTTGAAGGTAAGTGGGTATATCAAGCAATAAAACCTATGGAAGGAAGGCAAAAAATAATTATAGATCTTAATAGTGAAAAATTTGCAAAAGTAAAATCCTCGCATGTTACAGCTATTAGGGTCAGCCCATGGAAATCTAATAATAATACTGCTAAATTGATAATTTCCAATCTTAAGAGTGGAGCTGGAAAAATGCTTATTTTACCAAATAAAGTATGGTATAAAAAAGTAGAAGAAGTAATACCAGAAAAAGATTCAAATTTTGATGCAATAAAAAAAATGCACTTTACAAATTACGCTTCAGAAAATCATCTATTTTTAATAGGTAAACCGGCAAAATTAATAATAGATAAAGGATTTTTGCAAATTCCTAAAGAGATTTCAATAGAATGTAAATCTTACTCAATTGATGAAGAAGTTAAAAAATTAATAAAAAAATATACCTGTAGTCCGCATGGAAATTGTAAAATAAAAATTATATGCACAATTGATGCTAACTTATCTATGCCTAGTAATATTTCACCAGAAACTACAAAAAGGTTTAAATCCAATGAAGCATATTATATAAAAATAGAAAAAAACAAGATAATCCTAACTGGGAGAACTCATCTAGGCATACTTAGAGGTTTAGCATCAATTGCCTTGATCGGCTCATCACAGAAGAGTAAAAAAGAGAGGATAATTAATTGTGCCGAAATTTGGGACGCTCCAAGTGTACGAGTGCGTATGTATGAAAGTAGTAAACAGTCAACTATGCAAAAAAGTAAAGAAATCATAGATTTACTTTATTTATTAAGATATAATGCACACACCATGCAAGTACTCGGGTATGCTGGATCTAGAACTGCATTCCCTTTTGACTCTCTACCAGAACATTTAAAACCAATTAGTGGTACTAAGGACGATTGGAAAGAATTAATGAAATACTCACATGTGTCCTAACAATTTTTAAAAAAGATTAAAAAGAGAGTGGAGCAACCTTATCCGTAAAGTATATTACGGTAACTCAAAAAAAGGAGGACTCCACAATGATAAATACATCGTTAAGTTTG
>JAKIUY010000076.1 GCA_021647315.1 Victivallaceae bacterium | reverse complement strand
CATCTCCTACGGAGATTTTTATGCGCTTTTTTTAAGAGTTGAAGCTGGCGCTTCAAAAATACAATGCTAAATTAAATTTATCATATCATAGGAAAAAATCATTTACACAAAATTATGGACTCACCCGATAAACTGTTTTAAGACCAAGTTCCCTGCGTAGCCGGTGTACATGCTTATGGTTTATATTATAGCCCATTTGCTTTAACTCTTCAGCCATTCGGGGGTTGCCGTAAAAAGGTGTTCTTATATATATTTCCATTAACTCAGCTTTTATAACTTCATCCGTATATCTGTGCTTGATACTTCGTTGTGAACGGTAATAATAACTTGACTTCGGTACTCCAAGTAATTTTAACTGACATAATATTGAAAGTTTTATACCTGCCTCTATCAGAGCTTTCCTTTCCCTAAGAGGTAGCTTCCGTACTTTTTTCGCAGGAAATCATTCTCCATCTCAAGCTTACCAATTTTGCACATCAACTCATCTTCAGTAATACACCTTGTCATTTGCCTGTTTTGTCTCCTTGATTGTAGGAACATCCTGTAATAGTTGCTTCTTTCACTGGCTTACAAGGTTGGGGTGAATGTTATACGCCCCAGCAATTTCAGCAATGGTACGATCTCCGGTAATTGCGGCTAATGCTACTCTTAAACTTACTGTCATAATTATTTCTCATTTTAACGACTCCTTTGGTTTAATTTTCTACTATTAAATTAAGAGTCTTTTACACTTATACAAGCTGTCCAGCTTTTGGGGGTAACCGCACTCAAAACTACCCATAGATTTGGGACAGGAAGCAATTAAGTTTAGTAGCTTAAAGCTTACGGGATGAATTATATTTCACCGCAACACTCTATTTGCGATTGTAATTGACATTTTATGTTATATTTTGTCGGATGCAATTTTAACTTAATAGGTATAGTTTGGAGTATTGTACCTATGTCAATTGTTGTAGGGGCAACCCTCGCGGTTGCCCGTAAAAGAAAACATATTATGAAATTATATAATTTAAAACAAAATAAAAACAGCATAATCAAGCCGTTATTCAGGCGTTATAGTGCCGTCATTACGGGTTTTGTGCTTATAATAACGACCTCTTCGAGCTATGCGCTTAAAGGGAGAAGAGTTGATGCGGTTCGGGTTAAAGCCAAGGCAGGCGATGCATTGGCTCAACTCGACCTGGGCAATCAATATTTTTTCGGTAATAAACGACGGACCCGCAATTATACGGTTGCGGCATTATGGTACCGGCGTTCCGCCATGCAGGGCAATGCTGCGGCTCAATTTAATCTGGCGATCTGTTATGACCGTGCTCTGGGAGTTAAAAAAAGCCGGTTTCACGCTTTCCGCTGGTATAAAAAAGCTGCTGCCGCCGGCGTAAAACAGGCCAAGTTGAATCTGGCGCTCTGCTACGCCTATGGTATTCCGCCTGATCGCAAGGCAAAAGAGCCGACTCCGCCAATTTATCCTGATTTCGCCAAAGCCAAAACCCTGTTGCTGGAACTTGGGGAGCAGGGCTTTTTTCCGGCACTGCGCGAGCTTGGCGGTTTCTACCTGAAGCAAAAATCAGCTGATGACCACAAATTGGCGGTAAAGCTGTTAAACAAAGCGGCTGCGGCTAACGATTTTCCGGCAATGCGATTACTGGCTGACTGTTATCAATCGGGTCGGGGCACTGCTAAAGACAGTGAAAAAATGATCTATTGGCTGCGAAAAGCGGTTGCTGGCGGTGACATTGAGGCAGTGGCCAAGCTCGGGTTCTGTTATGAATACGGTGATGGGGTTAAACCCGACAGTAAAAAAGCGTTTGAACTTTTCAAAAAATCGGCTGACAACGGGCTGGCGATGGCGCAGACCAAAATGGGCGAATATTACGCTGATGGTAAATTTGTCAAACAGGATATAAAAGTGGCTATCGAATGGTTTGAACTGGCGGCTGAACAGGATAATGCCTATGCCATATTTAAACTCGGGGTATTTAATTTTGAAGGTATCGGTATGAAGAAAGACCCTAGACGTGGCACCAAATATTTTCTTGCTGCCGCCAGAAAAGGTAATGCTCACGCTCAATTCAATCTGGCACTTATTTTTCAGGAGGGTAAATATATCGCTGCCGACCCGGGAGCCGCGTTTTATTGGTTTAGAAGAGCGGCCGAACAGGGCAATGCGAGAGCACAATGCCGCCTTGGGCTCTGTTATTTAGAGGGGGTCGGGACGGATAAAGATGATGAAAAAGGGATCAATTGGCTCCAGAAAGCGGCGAAAAACGGTGAAGCAGAGGCCATCCGTCTGCTCCGCCGGTAAAAAGCCCTGGGAGCAGACCGGCATTTTTATTAAGTGCTTTTCTGAGATATTCTATTCAGCTTGAGCAATGTAATGATTCAGCTTCGATCTCATATTAAACAACCAGGTAGCTGAACGAGGATATTCGGTCATTGTCAGCGGAGTATCGAGTCCATTTTCAAGCATCTCTAAGGTTGCCTGGCGACCGATTTTAGATTCTAATAGCCGCAAGGCTCGGAGATCCTGCAACGCTTCGTAATGAACTTCATATTTAAGTGAATCAATCGGACCGTCCGGGCCGGGGTAGACGAGAAATGGATCACCGCCACCGAAAGCGCGACCTGAATCTGTTACTTTGAACGGATCCATGTTTTGATCAATGGAGTACTGGGTATACCAGAAATTAAATCCCCAATGCAAAAATCCGGCAATATCATACTTATACATCAGCACACCCATAATCCGATTACGCGCTGACGGGAAAACAAAAAAGCGATTCGGCACTTTTTCGCGTTGACTGACACAATAATAGGTCCATTGGTTTTTAATATTCCGAGGGACAAACTCATCCAGATGGTTATTGGCCGGAATGGGATGTTCAATCAGTCCCTGATCATAAAATTCTACTTTTGACAGTGCATCAATTATTTTGCAATCACTAAGTAGACCTTTAACGATATCTCTGGCAGCACGATAACTGTCAATATTGGTTATATTTGGCTCATCTGAAAGATGGAAATAGCATTTATCAAAAATATTCTGATTTTTAAGAAATCTTTTTAGTGCAGGCAGCAGTTGATTGAGAAAATTGCGGTATTCAGCTGAAACGGCCGCAGTATGCCAGCCGAATAATTTTTTATCTGCGCCATGCTCATTAACAATTATTTTCGGACAGCATTTTGCACCCCACTGCGTGAACAGGTGAGCCATTTCAAAATATTCAATACCGGCATCAAGGCAAAGCTTAATCCAGCGTTCCAGGCGGGTGAAATCAAATGAATAATTATCTCCCGCTTTGCTTATATCAAGCAGTTGAACCGTTGGCCGTTCGCCGTCAACATCAGTATCCAGTGGTGGCGTCCATAATGGCGTAAGCAGCATATTGATGCCGTGTTCAGCCGCATTGCGAATATATTTATCAAGCAGCGTCCAATGAGCTTCACTCCAGCATTCAACCCCGTATTGAGTAAAGATACAGTCGGCATGAAACCATTGAGTATGAATCAATTTTTGTTTCGGCAATACCGGGGCTAATACTTCGAGAATAAATGTTTCACTCTGTTCATGTTTATGTTCTTTTGACGTCAATAACAGTTTAAGTTTTATCTCATAGCTACTCGGAGTGTAATCTGGCGGAATTGCAACTTTTATCCACAATGAACGCCACTGTTTAGTCGCATTCCGCAAATTATCTATCGGCATCAGTGGGTCGGGATAAAGCCCCGGCGCGGTGCGCAGAACATTATCATCAAAATCATAGCCGGTAAATTCGCATGGCACCAGTTCGACAGAACGAATCGTAATATAATCTTTCAGTTCAGATTCAAGTTCAATTGTCAGTGGACAGTTAAGTTCATCGCTGTAGTATGCCAGTTGAAATGAGAATACCTCACCACGTAGTGCGTTACCCCGGCTGAATTCATCCGCATTAAGTTCTTCATCGCAGAAAACCTTTTCCAGCGAACTTATCATCTTAGTTTTCAATATCATAAATTTATGAGCCTAATTATTATTTAATTATTTCCCGACGTTTTTGGGTGCAGGAGTTGCTTCTTTGTCGGTTAAGATACATATATTGAGGCATAAAGTCAAGTTAATTGTACTTTAATTGTTCCTCAACCAGCATCGCCGGAACCAAGTATGGCTCTTTCGCCGAAAGTGCCGCAAAAGTATTATTTTTATTTTGTATACTAATCGTTCTCTGCCAGTTTCGGCACTGCCGAGCAGAGCGACACCTGAAAGAAACTTGCATACTGATTTGTGGCAATACGTTACTTCGTCTTTCGCTACACTCAAGTGTCCCAAAAGTGACAGGATATATGAATAAGGTCCTAAACTCAGACACAATGTAAAAATATAACAAAGAACCATTGCAGGCAATGAACCTTTTTACTCAGGCGAGACGCCTAAGCTACGGGATATTTTCATTGGGTTCAAGAGTGACCGTAGTTATCCATGTTTTGCCGGGAGCAACGGTTGTATTGCGGTAAAACCATTCCATGGTCGGATTGGTTTTGCACCAGACGTAAACGGCAGAGAGTTGCTTGATATTAAACTTTGCCGTTATTGCTGCCCCCCCTTTAAGATTAATTGCGGTCGCTTCACCATCATTTAACGTGCCGGTGAAATGTTTTTTGAAAAATTTATCAGCCGGTTTGGGATTCACGGTAAATATCTGATGCCCATCGCCTTTATCAACCCGATGCATGCCGTTTTGCAGTGGAATGTCTAACACGGTTGACAGTTTTGCCGGATTGTTGCCGAACATCGGATTGCATTTTACCCAGAATGAAAATCCCCGGTTATTCTTGCCGATATTGGTTATCTGGTAATCAATAGTCAACGTTTTGCTATCAGTGCTCGAGGTAAAAGTTTTTATAATACTAAGCTGCTGCCGCGGTAGCGTCACCTGCATTTTTACAATCGCCTGTCCATTGGTTATTTCAGTTGAAATAAGTTTATAATTCTTATCCAACGGGCCGCGGATACTTTTCGGCAACCAGAAACGATCTTCGCAGAGCAGTCGGTCTTTCTGTGGAATCGTGATATTATAACCGAACAATGGAGTCCCGTTATACTGCCAGCGAATAACACTGCCGGAATATTTTGGACTCAGCCAAATTTTATTGATCGGTGAGCTTAAGACTACTTCAATTTCGCCATCACCATTGACATCATCAGCACTGATAGAGAGCTGGCTACTTTGGCGTGTTTTAAAAACCGTAAGCTTACTGTTAGCTGAATTTTTTATACGGACAAATTCCTGTTTAATGGCCTGTTGAGTTATTGCCGGTATTTTATCATCGGCTGCTTTGTAGCTGCGGATTAACAGAAAAGTTACATTTTCCGGTGTAACTTTTGCGGTAAATCCGACAAGTTCAGCACCACTCCATGATTGACTGTTATCCGGCACAAGGCGCTGTTTGGTCTCCACATTAATAATCGTATATTTACCTTTGCCGAGTTTAATGCCGAGCTCAACGAACAAAGTTTTCTTCCTGTTATAATTAAACAGTGAAATCAGGGTTTGCTGTTGCTGACGTTGCGCACGGTAACGGAAAAATTCACTCCAGTTCGGACGGTTGATTGTTCTGACTTTATTATCAAATTTAAGCTCTTTTGAAACGTAAGGCAGCGGCTTTACCTGCAGTTCCGCGTCAATACCGGAACCCTTTTTGAAAAATTTCCCCAGTTCACCAATTACCGGCAAAGATTGATTAAACATTTTCAGCATCAGCCCGTCAAGATGCATGCCGGGGAAAATTGAAAATCCTTCAGCACCATTGACGGCGGAAGCTAATAGTAACAGCCGCATTTGGTCAGGGCTCAGAATTTTCTTTTTACTCAGATAGCCGAGGCGATCAATTGCCGTGATGACATAATAGGGTTTTTTAAGTTTTTCGATATTGCACTTGAGCATATCAAAACTTTCGGATCCGACAATATGATAATAACTGGCGATATGAGCATCAAAATACTGTTCATTAAGCAGTGGGTCCTTGGCAACTGATTTGAAATAGTTACGGTAGCCCGGGGTGTTGTATTTAACAATATAATCATAGTCAAGAATGGGGGAATTCGGAAATTTTTCCCGGAAATATTCAGTATATACTTTTATCGTTTTGGCCGTTTGCAAACAACGGAAGTCACGCCATTGATTAACATATTTGCTTTGAAGTTGCTTAACTGTCGGTACTGAGTTGAGTTTATACTGTTTGGCAAAGTTTTTGCGACAAGCGTCACAGACACACCATTCCATCGGGCGCCATGGTTCTAAGTCATAACAGATCATTTCTCCATCCTTGAGGCTGTTCTTGCGGCAAAGTTTATCCAGTTCACCGTAAAATGCAGTTCTGAATTTTTTGTCGTTATTAAAAAATGTTGGGCACATGAAATCTTCATGCGAACCGCCTTTTGTGGTGACTGACAGTGGAATTTTAATTGGAAAATCTTCGCCGTAATAGCGTTTTTTATAATAATCAATCAGCGCCATAAAAAATTTCCAGCCACGTTTGCGGTAAAACTCATCCTGCTTCTCCAAGCCGCTAATACGTCGCCGATACCTAATCCCAGCCCGTTCAAAATTGGTTGCTACTTTGTTTAATACTTCAGCAGTGTTAAAATTGCTATCATAAATCCCCCAACAAAGAATGGGGAAATTATCCGGCATTTTATTATTAGCCAGCGGTGGCAGAATATTCATGGTCAGCAGATGTTCCTCACCTTTGCGTTGATCAGAGGTTATGTACCAGTAAATAGGGAAAGATTTATCTACAAGCCCCGGAGTGGCAGGTTCAATCGCCATCACCAGTTTGCGTTCCCAGCCGAAATTGGGTTTAAGTATAGAGAAAACGCGTGGATTAGTGTATGAATAACGTAAATACGGTTTATCATTTCGGATAATTTCACTGATTTCAGGTTGTTCAATTTGATTCAAGTTGGGGTGTGAATTAAAAGTTTCAGTTATTTCCAATGCCGCCGGTATTTCCACCACCAGTTTATTAAGTTTACTTTTGTACCCTTTACCTTTGAAGACAAAAGCCAGCGGCACGGGGTTATCGACAAAACTGTTAAACTCTTCGCGTCCGGTTATCTGGCGATTAATCTCCACCGGCATCGCAATTGCCGTTATCGGAAAACTACCGGCAAGAGTCTTATCTATCTTTTTGAGTGAGAAATTTTTATATGCAGTAGTACCGTCGCCAAGGTTCCAGTAAACCGGTTCAGGTTGGTTGTCCGCCGTAACCTTGAAATCTACTGCGACAGGCTGCCATTTTTTTGCCGCTATCTCAAGTGATTTATAATTGCCAACACTTAGCATTGCCTGTGAGGTTGCGGAAGTTTTTGTCAGTGCCCGCAATGAATAATTACCGGGAGGCAAGACTATTTTTGCCTGTGGTGTCACCCCGAATTTTGCTCCGCCACTCAACCATTTCAGTTGTAAAATTGCCGGTTCCCCGGTAACAGCAACCTCAGACCTGTTTTCATAGCCTGGGGCATATTTACGTTGCCAGCCTTGCGGTAGCCCGGTATCACGATTAATCTTTCCGGACAGCTCCGGGTTTTTCAGTAAATTTCCATTTAATAGCGCATTGTCAATTATTTTACTCGATTGCTCGCCGGCAAAGCTCATTGCGCAATCATCAGCCCAGATCATCCCAATACCTTTCAACCTGATTGACAGCGTAAGCGCATTAATATTGGGTGGAACCGTTATCTGTTCTGCAAACTTTTTCCAATCGAATGAACCTTTAAACCTGACAATTCTTTTCCATAACGCCGCTTTTTTCTGGGCAGTGTCAGCAATGATCACAATAGAGCCGAATTCAACATTATCGGCAAATATCCAGGCCGATACATTCAGTTGCCGTTCGCGCAGTGCTGGAGTAACTTTCACTTTTTGGGTAAAATGACAATAGTTAGTCCCAGCTGTCTGTTTGATCGAGACCGCATATTTACCTGAATGGAAGAACTTACTATCGCTGGTAAAGGTAACATTTTTTTTGCTGTCCTTGCCCCAAGTTACCCAGCGCCACTGCTTAGGCAGCTGTTTGCCTTTGACAATATGCTGTTTACTGAATTGAGGATTCTTTAATAGATTATCAGCGGCAGTCACGTTAATCGCCTGCATGACGAATAAAAATAATAAACTTAAAACTGTTCTATAAAACATAAATTTAAAACTCCTTTAATCCTGTAAGGATTTTTTAGCGTAGCCGGAACCAAGTATGGCTCTTTTGCCGAAAGTGCCACAAAAGTATTAATTGCAGCCTAATCGTTCTCTGCCAGTTTCGGTGCTGCCGAGCGGAGCTACACCTGAAAGAAACTTGCATACTAACTTAAAATTATTTCATGGTAAAAAAATCTACCCATAAAGAGTAGATTTTTAAAATTGATGCCTCTTTTTTTAGGTATCGAATAGCCGTATAGACACCTGACTTCTAATCAGGTGGTACCTGAAGCAGTATAAGTCAGACGAACGTCTGTAGTTACTAAGGAATTAATCTCCCAGTCCCAACGGGGGTGAAGCCTTCTATCAATGCAGATGATGACCAACCGCCGCCAACTGTTCTAAGAGCTTTGTAGGTCATACCTCTGACATGACCATCCACATAAACAATATTACTCTTGCCTTGTGTAGCCCAAGCGGTGGTATCGCCCATTACCGTATTCGTCACATTCCGGCCGCCACCGCCATGTCTGAAGCCAAAATAAGCGACATAAGACATATAAGGGGTACTTACTAATTTTGAGTCAGTGGAAAATATTACCTTAGTCGGAGAAGTCAGCTCACTGGTCTTGCGTCGTTTATTATAAGAGGCATTGTTGGTCACAGAGCCTGACAACCTGACATTTATTCCATAGTGGGTATATTGAAAATATTTATCAGCGTATTTGCCGAATGGTCTACCTTCGCCCGGACAGGCAAATGTTCCTCTGGTATCGGCGCCACCATCTTCATAACCATAATAGTCAACGCCGTATTTTGTGTAGACGCCGCCATAACCGGAAAGATTGCCGTTCCAAAGTCTGGACATATAAATTCCAGAACCATTATCCGAAATACGAGCCGCGACAATCCAATCCTCGTTATCATTTGAGTACATAGTAGATGCTAACCCGATTTGTTTTAAATTATTCACACATGAAATAGATTTTGCGGTATCCCGGGCCTGATTCAAGGCCGGCAACAACATGCTGGCGAGGATCGCGATAATAGCTATCACCACGAGGAGTTCGATAAGGGTAAAATCATTGATAATTGATGATTTTAGCTTGGTGGTTTTCGAGTTTATTTTTGTTGAATTCATCATAAATTATCCTTTTGTTTAGGTGATTACTGATATTTTTTTGCTAGGTGATTTCCACCTACCTTCTTATTAATAATATATTACCTTGTTTTGATATAAAAAGCAATGAATTCTTGATTTGTTGACCACTATTATTCTATTATATATAACATCTTAAGCGAAAATATATAACATGTTATTGTTTCTTATGCCTATTCAAAAAGTTTCTTATTTTTCAGAACTTTCCAAGCAGCGTCCATTAAAACGACTTATGCACTGCTTCTGATGATAAGTTCTGATGCTGGAACCCGGACAATATGATTAATATCATCACATCTGATCTTATGGCTGACAATATATTCAGCCAATTTGACGGTATGTTCAGCCAGCAGTTTCAACGGATGATTGATTGAGGTCAAGACCGGTTCATCACTGGTATAGACGCCTCTGCCTTCCAGATTGTCATAACTTATCAGTTTAATTTCATTGCCCGCCTTGATATTATACTCTTTTAACACATCCAGAATCCCGAATGCAATAAAATCGCTTAAGGCAAAAATAACTCCTCTAAATTTATGTTCCATAAAATATCTACCATGCTCACGCCCGTGAATAAGTGCTGTTTGCGGCCGGGTTGAATAATCGGATGATAGTAACGGGAGCTCTTCATAGTGAATCTTTGCCTCCTTGGCGCATTGTTCTAATATTTTACAGCGATACTCCGAAGTTTCCCCTGTACTTCCGGCTATAAATATTTTTTTTGAGCCGATTTTTTTGACATAATTAAGTGCCCGGTCAAAGCCTGGGACATAGTCATGAAAAACTTGATGAAACGGCCATGGACTTAATTTATCATCATTTATCAGGATTATCGGGGTTTGTAATTTTTTCAGCAATGATACAGTCTGATAGTTTACCATGCCGCTTGGAACAATCAACAGGTTATATCTTTCGATATGTTCACTGATAAAAATTTTATCATGAAATGGTAATTTGGTACTGATACTTACCGAAAATCCACACAGTTCAAGCCCTTCAATCAGGGCATGGTAAAATGTTCCATAAGCCGCCTGCGCCAAAGGATCACTTTCATTATATTGCCAACTGAATACTCTTACCTTTATCTGGGCTCTGCTGGAAGAAACCTTGCCGACAAACGTTCCACTGCCCTGGCGACGATAAACCGCCCCCTGCTTGACAAGTTTACCTATTGCCCGATTGACAGTCATTGGCGACACATTATACCGCTCAGCCATCTGTTTGGCAGTAATAAGTTTTGTGTCAGTCGCAAGCCGGTTAATGACGATATACTCAATTATATCGCTGGCAATTTCGCGTTCACTATATTTTTTACTGGTCATTATCATATAACTGGTTCCGATGCTTGGTTGTAATAAATATAACAAATTAAAACAGTAAAAACAATAGTACAGTAGATTAATTTGTTATATTAACCATAAAAAATATAACATTTAAGCGAGGGGAATGCAACATTTATTACGCTGAGCAGGTAATTATAAACTTATTCTCAAAATCTGCCGTGGAGACTTTTAAAATTGCCTCTACGAATTAGACGTTGCTCGAAAAGGGTTTCGGAGTGCCGAAACCTTTTCAAACATTGTCTTTGAAATTAACAGAGGCGGAACGAAGGATTAAGGAATTAATCTTCCGGTTCCGACTGCCGTAAATCCTTCCAGCAATGCGGAAGATGTCCAACCGCCGCCAACGCTCATCAGCTCTCTGTAGGTCATACCATTGACGTGACCATCCATATAAACAATATTACTTTTGCCTTGTGTAGCCGCGGCATTGGTACCCATTGTTGTATTCGTCACATCACGTCCGCCACCACCGTGTCTAAAGCCAAAATAAGTGGAATATGATATGAAAGGGCTACTTATCATTTTTGAGTCCATGGAAAAAATTACTTTAGTCGGAGAAGTAAGTTCACTGACCTTGCGCCGTTTATTGTAAGTAGCAGTGCCGGTTTTATAACCGGAAAGCCGGACATTTTGTCCATAGTGAGTATATTGGAAATATTTATTAGTATACGTTCCGAATGGTCTGCCTTCACCCGGGCAGGCAAATGTCCCTTTGGTGCCGGCCAATGTAGGACCGTAAAAGTCAACGCCATATTTGGTATGTGCGCCTTTGTAACCGGAAAGAACACCGTGCCAGAATCTGGTGTAATAATCCCCGGACCCATCATCTGAAGTGCGATTCGCGACAATCCAGTCCTCGTTATCATTTGAATACATGATGGACGCTAACCCAATCTGTTTCAGGTTATTCACGCATGCAATAGATTTTGCCACATCCCGGGCCTTGTTAAGAGCAGGCAATAGCATACTGGCGAGGATGGCGATAATAGCTATTACTACGAGGAGTTCGATAAGAGTGAAATCATGGATAATTGATGATTTTAGCTTGGCGATTTTCGAGTTTATTTTCTGTGAATTCATCATGACTTTCCTTTTATTAAAGGGTTGATAATTATCTACATTCTATAATACTAATAGTAATAATACCTGATTTTGAAACAAAAAACAACAATTTCTTGAAACATTGCCCGATATTATTCTAAAATATATAACAATTCAAGTTAAAATATATAACATAATATTCTTTTGCTTCTATTTGTGTCAATCAGTGTACATTAGTGGCTGAATATTTTTGGGTTTTCTCTTTGAACAATTATCACAGGGGTGCCGCATTAGCGAGGGTTACCTGATGCCGTTTCTCATTTCAAATTTATTCCTCATTTTTTAGACTTTTGTAATTAGCTTTATAGATCCGCAATAATTAATGCAACGGAAAATGCAGGCATTATCCATTCTCTTGACGTTATTTTCTTAATTTTTGCATAATCACTAAGTTTATGTACTGTTCCAATAGCTATATGTTTTTTCTCTTTATCACTGGCATAAATTATTTTACTTTTTCCAAAAGGTAATTTTAATTTAATTCTTCGATTTGAGGTGTTGGCGATAAGAATCTTTTCTTTGTTACCTTTTAAATATAATGCCGTCAATGCTTTTACTTCAATATTCGCTGATTTATTTGCTATTTTCCCGATGCCGTAATATACCGGTGAATTCTTAATGACAACAGAAGATATTGTTCTAACATTTTCTCTTGCCAGTTTTAAAATATTCCAGCTTATGGTAACCGCGTTCCATGAATAATCTTTATATATCGCTTGTATTCCGTTACCGGCGGCCAGGAGGTGGCGCATATAAATTCCGATATCATCTGAATAATTCATCCAGCTGATAAAATAGGCAATATTAAAAACGACACCTACTATCGACTGATTGAGATTTTTAATATTATTTTTTGCGTGAGACAACAGACCTGATTCTGTAATGTATATTTTTTTTCCGCCAGCAAGAAGTTTTTCAAAATACCGGACTTTATCTTCAGGTCCATTTTGGACCAGCGCAAAAATACGTCTGAGCTTAATGTTTTCTATATTTTTCGCTGATTCGTTGTTCTTTAATTTTAAGAATTTTTTCCATTCAGAAGTTGATTTTGGCACAACATAAGGATGCACAATAATTCCATCATAGTAAGGTAAATATTTTTCTTTTAGCAGTTCTTTATTCCATGGTTTTATCATTTTAAATATTTTATCAGGAATCGGGGTTAATTGATTCTCGCCGAAACTTCCGGTTAGCAGCAGACCTATTTTATCTTGAGGATAATTCTGTCTTATGAATTCAGCGATTTTCATAAAACGCCGGGCATATATTTTTTCATTCCACGGATAATTTTTATTAAGGTTAAATCTATATTCGTAAAATTGAAGTTCATTACCCAATTCCCAATAAAATTTCAGCTTATATTTTGCTTTGATTTTTTTTATAAGTTGAATATTATAATCAGCGTCTTTTTGGTAAACAGGTAAAACAACCGCTCTTTGCATATTTTTTATTAAAGTTGCCTGAATATAGGTATCAAATCTTGTTTCCCATAATTTACTGTTTTTCTGTTTTGTCTGCACTTTAACCATATTGAGCATATTCTTTTTTTTGACGATATTTATAAAATTTTCATCCATGGTCATGGTGTCCCAGTTAAAAAAATTAGCAAAAGTACCGCCGGGAAAACGAATAATACCCAACCCCAGCACATCCATTGCTTTCATTAATCGCACGTCAGTAAAATTACCTCTGTCATTATGCGGTATGAATAACGCGGAATTTTGTCCGATGATTGTTGTAAATTTTTTAAATTTTTCCGGTTTGTAAATATTAATTGTCTGAACAGGCAGTTCTATTCCTGTTT
This sequence comes from Victivallaceae bacterium, assembly GCA_021647315.1. Taxonomy (GTDB): domain Bacteria; phylum Verrucomicrobiota; class Lentisphaeria; order Victivallales; family Victivallaceae; genus JAKIUY01. Next base: position 11,193 of record JAKIUY010000076.1, on the reverse strand, counting down.
GCTTTGAATTATTTCTGTCAACTGCTGGTTTTGTATCTGCGTAAATGGGAAGATGCATTGCCCCAAGCACTACTATGACGACAACCATTTTGAACGTGAAAATTGGCTTTTTCATCTTTTACATTCCTTTTTTTGCTTTTATTGATTTTAAAAATATTCTTTGATAATTTTATATTTTATAAAGTGTTGTGTAAATTCACATCATTATCCAGTCCTTCCGGGGATTTATATAGCGGAGGAAGTTTAATTTCGTCCCAATATTCATTTATTAACAGTCGATCTTCTCTTCGTTTCAAACTTTCTGATTTTATTCGTTGCCAATCCCAGTTGGAATGAAGCCTTGTTTTTAACTCTTCAATAAGCTGTGCATATTCCGGTTTATTTATGAGATCAACTTCTTCATTCGGGTCTTCATCAAGGTTATATAATGAGTAATGAAGTCGCTCCTCTATTTCATAAAAAATTAACTTCCATGCATCTTTACGAACCATTTTGGAAAGGGCTGAATATTCCTGCTCATATATCGGAATACCTATAATTTCACTTTCCGTATAATTTTCCCATGGAATATTTTCCCCCTGCATTAGTGCCCAAAGAGAACGAGAATCCGTTTGAGTTATTGTTTCAGCACCGGCAATATCACAGAACGTTTGGGCCAGATCTCGGAGATTACACACATTTCTGCACACACTGTTTTTCGGAATTTGCCCCGGTAAACGTGCGATGATTGGAACTCGCACGCTGTTTTCATAATGAAACAGTTTCCCCCACGCTCCTTTCTGCCCGAGAAGTTCTCCGTGGTCAGAACAGTAAACGACAAGGGTGTTGTCGTTAAATTTAAATCGGTCAAGCGCGTCCATGAGTCTTCCCAGCAGTATATCCGCGTGTTCGCACATTGCGTAATAAGCAGCTGTCGCTATTTTTTTTCGTTCTTTTTCAATTGGTTCAGGATCCCACCAATGCCTTAATGTTCGAAAGTAGTCTTTCATATAATCCGGCATGGAAGAGTTTTCATCTGCAACACTTATTTTTTCAAGATAATATTCAAATAAATCTTTGCGCCCAAAAAATGGCGGATGAGGCATATAAAATCCAGAAACTAATGCAAATGGCTGTGCTGATTGATTTTCAGATTTCTCTTTTAAATATTCACAAGCAGCTTCTATAATAACTTCATCTCTATACTGCACGTATGAATCTCCACTTCCTGAACATTCGACACTGCCGCGTTCACTCCAGTAGCAGTCGATTGGAATATTAGCAGTGCGGACAAACTGACAGACCGGTTTGCCGTCTTTCCAGTTAACAAAATCAGGGTGAACATAATCAAAGCCATGAAACTGGTCGGGACCATCGAAATGCATTCTGCCGATTAAAGCCGTTTCATATCCGGCTTTGCTCAAGTGATTAGCCCATGTTGGGATTCCTGATGATAAAATATCAAAGTTTTCCATGACCTTATTTTCTGATGGCTTGCGTCCTGTCATAAAGCTCATACGCGCGGGAACGCATACTGGAGATGCGGTGTACGCTGCGTCAAACCTTATGCCTTCTTGAGCCAATCTGTCCATATTTGGCGTGCGTACTACAGTATCTCCATAACACCCAGTTTTACTGAATGCATGTTGATCTGATATCACAACTAAAATATTGGGAAGTGTTTTTGAACTGCTCATATATATGGGCTCTTTTCTTTAAAATTATAAGTTATGAATTGTTAATCAGTTAGAAGTTATCTGTGTTAACAACAATAACTGAACTCCATGGGCCTATCGTTATCATATCACCTCCAACTCCAGCAAGAGTACCATCTAGGTATTTCCATGTGCCTGTTGGCAGTGTCTCATTTATAGATGTTGTTTTATCTGAATTAAAATAACACTCCGAGCCATCTTTTTCAGAAATGTTAGCTGTTTGCAAAAATACAAGATCCAGGTATACGGTATTAATCGTACCTAGATAAAATTTTAATTTACAGCTAGCAGTATTCCATGCTTTAAAGTACACACTATATCTTTTTTGTGAATTTGCGAGTACTATAATATTATCATCAAACCCTAAATTATTATCATTTGTATCAACCACCTCTACCCGCACTGGCATATTTGCATCTGCAAGTACTCTAAAATCTATTTGATAAATTACATCCTTTATTACATTCATATCAGTAAGATAAAATACTCCTGAACCTGATGCTTGTAGACATGGATTACCAAAAAATCCATCTATTTTATGAGATAATACTACGGAAGTCTTTCACGAAAAATACTGCCTCGTTTTAAATTAATTTTATCTCCTGCTTGAATCGACGCTATATTAAGATCACTTATCTCATTATAAGGATTTGCTACTGATCCATCACCGCCATCAGGAGCTGAAGAGTCAATATAACATTCGGCTGCGGTTACCTGTGCAACCAATAAAACACAATTTACCATTAAAGCAAACAATTTAATCATAACCTTATCTCTCCTTTTTTATTTTTATTCTAAAGACGATTGATATAATCAGATACTTATTTTATTATATAAACACTCATTCTATTTCGGCTACTCTAACGACTAAATTATAACCGTATGGAAATCCAGTAGCATTTATTGCTAATATTCCAGCATCACTATCAGCGGTAAACTTCAAGGTTTCATCATTATCCAGCCAGCGCACGGCTTTAACAGTTTTATTCAGGTTGGCAAAAGTTCTAATTCCACTACCCGTGTTAGAAATGGTGACGTTATCATCACCTCCTACTCCGAGGTCATGAATAAAAAGATAAAGTTTTCCAGCCATTGCCAACGCAAAATCTTTACCCGAGCCCAAGATGTCGGTCGGTTTCGCGTTATAGATAATATCAGCATAACGCTTTACCCAGTTACCAGCTTCAAGCAGAGCTTCACGTTCATAACCGGGAATTTTACCCTCAGCTGTCGGTCCGACATTCAATAAATAATTTGCTCCAACTTTGCGGCATGCAGCAAGGTTTTCAATAATATCTTTTGGAGACATATAACAGAAATCATGTAAGCCTATACCCCAGTGATGATTCATAGTCTGGCACATTTCGGCGGCAAGATATTTTTTCATCCCGCGCCGATCCATTTTCTTAGGGCGTCCTTGTTCAAATGTAACACTGTCAATTTCAATATTACCCGCCTCGCCGAGATTCTTTATACCAGTATTATTTATAATCATTGCTTCAGGCTGATACTTACGGATGATTGCATAAAGTTCTTCTTCTTTCCAATCAGAATCTGGTTTGCTCCAATTACCATCAAACCATAATCCACCTATTTCCCCGTAGTTCCGGCATAATATTTCAACCGACTTATTAAGATATTCCAGATATTTATCAAAATTATTTTTAAAACTCTCCTGATACCAGTCAAGAGTTGTATGGTAGAAGAACGGAACAATTCCTTCGGCTCGACATGCATCAGCAAATTCCGCAACTAAATCTCGCTTAGCCGGACTGTGCGGAGCATCAAAATCGCACAACCCCTGAGTGTCAAAAAGCGAGAATCCTTCGTGGTGACGGGTTGTCAATACGATATAATTCATCCCTGCTGCTTTCGCTATTTGTGCTATCTCTTTGGCATCAAAATCTTCAGCATTAAAAGTATCTGCTAATTTCGCATACTCCTCTTTTGGAGTTTTTTTGAAATTCTTGATCCATTCCCCCTGACCCAGTTGAGAATATAATCCCCAATGAATAAACATGCCGTATCCAAGTTTCTCGAATTTGCTGATTCGTGCTTCCGGTTTTGGAATTTTAAAATCCATAACATTATTCCTTATAAAATTATTTTAGTTTGAGTCACACTACTGTAGCTCTTTTTATTCATCTATTGGTGTTTTTTACTAGACACTAGTAATGTTGGTATATAATTTATTTTTATTTTTGTCAGACCGCTAAGATTTTTAACATTCCCATATAAATCTTTTGATTGTTTTATATTCAAACCTTTTATATCCAATTCTATTTCCTTGTTCGAGTTCCATACTATAAAGGTTTGCCTGCCGCTATTATCTACAAGTTTGGCAATCCATGTATCGTTTTTATCTTGCTTGCAGGATTTCATTCTTTTACCAACCAGCCACTTATATATTTCCTTGTACGCGTATGTGCATTGTTTGGGAGTGCCCGAAGGTCTTTCTACCAGCCCCATATAACCATTATTCCATGCGTAATAATAATAACGTTTTACCCCAGCCGCCCAGTTTATGATATATGCCTGCGCAATCAAGGCGCCCGCCTCTTCAGCAGAATAGATTTTTTTATGCGCTGTCCCAGGATATTTACGAGCACGTTTTGATTTTATAAACCATCCTGCTTCAGTATTCCATAACGGTTTTTTAACATTATACTCAATCATAATTTTTTTAACTTCATATATTTCGTGTAAGAGCTTGTTTAGGGACTTTTCCATTTCAGGAAATCCCCAACTATAAAAATGGTAGCCAATTATATCTACCCACTTAGCACCGCCTTTTTGGAAAAAAGTTTCAAGATAAAAAGGAGAATTCACTATAGAAGCAAAAACAATTTTATTAGAAGGATCCACTTTTTTAATGATTTTATACGCTTCTTTATGAAGTTCTATTAATTGTTCTATAGTCCCTGTAAAGAACTCTGTATTGGGTTCATTCCATACCTCGTAATAGTGAGCCTTGCCTTTATAACGTTTTGCGACAGTAGAGACATAATTTTTCCAATCCGCAATATTTTTCGGTTCAGCAGCCCAACCAAACCCTTTTTTGCCGGGAACTTTCTTTTTATTATACGGGGAGCCCTCTTCAGGACGTGCCGACGCCCAGGTTGGAGAAAATTCCAGCGGAATGATAACGTCTACATTTTTCTTTTTGGCTAGGTCAAGATAGTAATCCAACAGCTTGAAATTCCATTGCCCTTTTACTGGTTCCAAGTCTGGCCACGCGACACGAGCATCATGAAGACGCCATGTCTTAAAAGGTACTGAAGGCCATTTTATCGTTGAATTATTCGGGTGAATATGCAAGCCAAATAATTCTGGCGGTATTTTTACTTGAGGCGGAGTTAAATTCGTATAATAATCAAGGTTAAGTTTACTTTTGACCTGCATACATGACACATCGTCTAAAAAAACCGTGCCGGTTGAGATTAATCTGATAACCAGCAAAGCCTTGGGGTCAGATTCCGATGATAAGCCCTCAAAGCTATATTTTTTCCATTTGTTGCTGACAAAAAAACTTTTTCTTAAATAAGCATTATAGGGAGCTGGACCTTTACGCAGTAAAACCTCAATCGCCGCATTACCCTTCAGCCATAATGAAATTTTATAAGTTTTACCTTTGATAATATTCAATCCACCTTGGTTAAACTGAACAGCACCGCCCTGCCATGATTTACATTCTATTTTTTGAGCATACTTGCCATTATGAGCCTGTACCGTTTCGCCGGAATAGGCAACTTTAACTGGTGCCCACGCAGAGTTATCACTCCATTTTGTGGCTATTCCATCCTGGTTAAATCCACCTTCAAATCCACTGTTTTTAAGCATTTCTACGTTATATCTATCGCTTGCAGCTGCCCATGAAATTCCAATACCAAAACATAAAAAACTGACTGCGACTAAAACTAAGTTTAACTTTTTCATTTCATCTTTCCATAATTAGTGTAGGGGTTAGGGTAAATCAAAATAATTGGCGTTTTCGTTCAGGCACTAAGTAATAGTTTCCTCTTCTATGAGATCCCTCACGCACCGGCCATTCTGCGGGGCAATCTACTATCAGTACGTGACACTTCATGCATCAACTCTACAAATAGTTTATTTACTATTTCTTTATATTCTGGCTCATAGAATAAATTATTTTCTTCCTCAGGATCATTTTTTCTGTCAAATAACACGCCTTCTTTTGCAGGACTGTAAAAACAGAGTTTATATTCATTGGTAACGATCATCCGCATTTGAGTTAGATCAAAGGCCTTATTTAAATCATCGTCGAACTCGATTAACGCGTTTTTTCTTTTCGGTTCAGCCTCTCCTAGAATAGCTGATTTAAGTGATTCTCCTGGCAGAGGAGATGATAAAGGAGCTACTTGCGCTAAATATTCTTTATTAACCTCTTGGTCATCAGGCTGAGAAACGTTGGCAAATTCAAGTACAGTTGGCATAAAATCAAGTAGACTGATAACATCATCAACAATGATTCCTTTATTTCTCGACCACGGTACATTTGCGATAAATGGCACCTTATTGCACCCATCATAAGGCCAGAAGTTTTTATGCATTAAACCATGCTCCCCAAGCTGATCCCCATGATCAGCTAAAAAAATCACAACGGTATTTTTATCCAGCCCCGCTTCCTGTAATGATTTCATTATCCTGCCGATTTGTTCGTCCACATGACTAATCATGCCAAAAGTCTCTTTATAGATTGCTTTAAGGTTATCTGTACCATTAAAAATAGCTTTTTTTATGAAATTATCAGCTCCGCCTGATGTTTTTATTACAGTATCAGGAATAGTGGACAGTTCGACTTCTTGACCATTTTTGGGGATTTCAATGTCAGCATTTTTATAAAAATCGGCCCATGGCTTTACCGCTGCAAAAGGCGCATGTGGGTCTGGAAAAGAACACCATAAGAAAAAAGGTGACGTTGAATTCTTCTCTTCTTGAAAAAAATCAATTGCTTTATCCGCAATCCATTTATTATAATGAAGTTCAGGATTTACCCTAAGATCCCAACATGGATAATTAATTTGGTTTTGCCACCAATTCTGTTCATTCATATGAGCGTCATTAGAGTAATATTTTTCCCGTTCACCAGGATAATTTTCATTTAACCAGACATCATAATCTCCGCACACATAATCACCGTGTCCAATAACCGAATCCTGGGTCTGAAATCCGTAATAATTATTGGGGGATTTTTTTATTCTACCATTGTGCCAATGAATATGTCTTTCGGAATTTTCTATAGGAGTCTCACTGTTTTCGATATCTACCCCAGTAGGATTACCGGTAGCCATTAAATGCAGCTTCCCAATTGAATGAGTCCTGTAGTCCGCTTTCGCAAGAACTTCCATTAAAGTAGGCACTTCCGCAGGCAAAGAGATCCCATTCATCCGCATGCCGTGTCCCCGGTTGGTTAACCCCGTAAATAATGTCGCTCTGGCAGGTGAACAGGCAGGACAGCTGGTATAACAGTTTGTAAACATTACACCCTTTTCTGCGATTTTATCAATATTCGGTGTTTTTAATATTGGATGTCCGGCACAGCCTAAGTGGTCTGCTCGCTGTTGATCAGTAACAAAAATAAGAAAATTGACTTTTTCGGGAGTGGTCTTCATGGTATAACGATTCCTTTTTAGATCACGGTCGCGTTTAATTCCACGCAACTTGCTTCTCTGTTTAACTATTTTTAGCGATCGCCCATAAGTTGTGGAGTTCAGGCGTAATACTCCGCCACTGCTTGTCACGGAGTTAGGTTGAATGTGAGCAAAATTTTACTTGAAAGAATTCTCTTGAGCTTACCGCGAGGTAAATTAATTTTGCATTTGATAATGTACGGTAACCTAATCGTTAAATTTCGACTAAACACCCCTATATCGTTGCCTCAAGAAAGTCAAAAACAGCAAATCATGTCTAATCACCAGATTTTCTAGTCCACATTCCAGTATTAATATCACCTCTGCCCACACTCTTAACATGACCATCACAAAAGAGAACATTTGGTCGTGCGCCATGATACCCAAAATATTGACTCCAGTTGGCTGGATTCTGCCAACCATCTCTAATTACTATACAATTTGACCAATTATTTATTCCACTCATGGCATGATGCTTTTCGATTGCTAAAAGTGTTTTACCCGCTTCCCGGATGCCGGCAAACTTGGTAAGATTACCAACATTGGAACTTACCCCATCAAGATTGGTATTATTAATCCCTTTGTTTAAAGAATAACTTCGGTAAGGTGTCGCCCATGCTTTATGGATTAGATTATCACTAGTACAGCGATAAATTGCAGGGTTTTTAATATAAGGGAAAAGCATTACATTCGCAAACGTAACGGCATTGGAATAAGCTGCCGGAACCACCCAATCATTGTAATCATCTCCGTACATTACAACCCCCAAGCCGATCTGCTTCAGATTTGTGGCACACAGCACCTGTTTAGCTTTCTCACGAGCTTGATTCAACGCCGGCAGCAACATTGAGGCAAGAATGGCGATAATACTAATAACGACGAGCAATTCTATCAAGGTAAATCCTTTCCACATTTTCATTTTAGTTTTCATCTTAATTTTCCTTTTGTTTAATTAGGTTCTGGATTTTTGAGCTCAAAAATTCAAAGATACCGCTCAGGTTAAAACTTTGCCGTGAAGAGTTTTTAAATCACCTCTGGTTATTTAAAATCATCAGCGAGATGCAAGGTACCTACCAACGGACTTAATAAATATTCACTTTCTTTTTTGTTAATTTTATCCAACAAATATTGACCTCCTTTTTTCGCTATTTCAACTTCCGGTAATTCTAAAAACGAAAAATAATTTTTCCGTTCCTCATTTATTTCCCCAAATGAGGCAAAATGGATTATTTTCAGTTTAGAGCAATTATTGATTCGTGCAAAATGACAAACAATGTCTCGATATTCTCTATTGTAACAAATGCAGACTTCCGGCGCCAAGTGAGCAATCTCCGCTGCTTTTCGGTCAAGATATTCACCAACTATATTAAAAAAACATTTTATCCTTCCACCATGTGATTGAATGTAGTCAACTGTTGTCTCACAACGTATTTTTGAAGAAATATGTTTGCTTTTTTCAAGAAAATCAGGCCCAAACCAGACAAAATCACGATAGCCTTTACTAATCAACATTTCAGCTATCAATAAAGCGTTCTTTTTTTCATCAAAATTAACTGCCGGCGTCCCCGCAGGGACATTAAAACGATTGAGCCAGACAATCGGAGCATTTAAGCGCTTGATTTTTTCATCCACAACAGGCGGAATGTAAGAAGCCGCTATACCCACAATACCGTCAACCGATAAAGAGCTAAAAAAAGTTAAATCATTCATAACAGTTTCGTTGTTAACATCTAAAATGAATGGTTCCAACAACAGCGAATAATCATTAAAACTAAGCACCATGGACAGACTATTAACGTATGACATAATTTGCGGGGCACCGCCGCCACGATAACTCTGACCAATAACACAGGCAATGCGGCGAAAGCAGTTAGACTTCATCGAGACTGCCGCGTTATTGGGGAAATAGTGATATTTTTCTGTTATGTCATCAAGCTTACTTACAGTTTTAGCCGCTAAACGACTATCACCTTTAAAATAAAGAGAAACCGTCTTTTGACTGACGCCTGCTTGTTGAGCTATAAATTTTTGAGTTACTACCATGTATTATAAAACCATGTTAATTATCTATTGTATTCGTATACATTATGCTAAAGAGCCACGTCTGCGAGTGTGTTTTGTATTCGTATACATTTATTATATCCACTAAATTACGCTTTGTCAATAGCAAAAAGCCGAGAATGGCAAAAAAAAGCAAAAATAAGCAATGCGTCAGTCAATTATGGGAATAATCTTCAAGTTATCCTATTTCCCATTTTTGTAGTTATCAGCGGTCACCAAAAGTGTACTACCCCATCATTTTTTAATCTACGTTTGATTTAACTCGTTGTCAACCTCTTTTTCTCTATTTTTCAGTCGATAGCTTTTCCTCTTAAACGGAATAATATCAATATGCTGTAACAGTCTGTCAATACACAAGTGCATTCTTTTAGCTAGTTTACTGCGCCTGTTTAAGTTCAACTGCGCAGCTCTTTAATAGCTTTTAGATCGCAAAAATGCAATTTTTCTAATATATAAGTAGGTTCAGAGGCTTATCAAGCTTTAAAGATGAATTATATTTCGCAATAGCATTCGATTTGACATAATAGTTAGTTTTAGGATATCATGACTGCCTAGTTTTGCTTATTTTAATATCCTACGCCTCACTTTTTTGAAATAAGAGATCATTTCCTGCTTGGAAAATTATTTTTTTGGTTCAGTTTGAACGCCTGACCCCGCTATAGTTTTTGGTTCAGTTTGAACGCCTGACCCCGCTATAGTAAATTTGCTTTTTCATTTTTACTATTGCAGAACATCTAGATCATGTGTCGGGTAGTTGCGAAGCGGATACCCGATTATATGAATCTTTTAGTTTTGTGTTTTTTATTTATTATTTTTGCCCATACTTATAATAAAATTCCGTCCAATCTTTACCTTTTGGACCAATAAATTGTTTTCCATTGTAGTAAGATAATTTTATTGGAGCTAAAACAGATTCTAAATCCTTACAGGTTTTAATATATTTTTCATTAACTTTCCCGGTACAACTGATAATAAGAGGCATTTTTGCTTTATTGACTTTTATATATGTCAAAAAATCATGATGATTACGAAAGTGTTCGAAATAAAATTGTTTCAATTTATGATCAACTACAGCAATTGTTCTTGTCCCATCGGATTCAATCATGAAACCTATTGTATAATTAGTTTTATCGTGTATTAAATTATCTCTATTTTTCTTATTGTATTTTTCTTCATTCCAACCCTTTTTTGATGTAATATTGAGTTTCCAACGCATATTCCAGTCGTCATTATTAAGAAAAGCATATACATCTTTTTCTCTTGTACTTTTTTCTAAATGATAAAGTGTGAATTGAGTAGATGATTTATATACTCCAGATGTTAAAATGCCTGTTGAATCTGCTCCTATGCCTTTAATGTCGTTATCCAGTTTTAAAATTAAATCAACTTTATCTGTTTCAGAAACTAAATATTCATTTCGAGATTCAAAACCAAAATATATTTGATTTTTCTTATGGTTGCTGTGGCAACCTAATTCCTGCCATTCTTTATTTATTTTTCCATTTTTAAATATTGTTATTTTCTTTTCAATCCCGTTTGATGTAATTATCAGGATCAGTTCTCCTTTTAGAAATTTCTTTCTTTCTTTAAAAATCCAATGAAAACTTGGTTGGAGCAATGGCATTTTCATATATATTCGACGTTTGTATTTTTGTGTATCTATTGTTAGCGGTCACCCAAAGTGTACCACCCATGGTCACTTGAAAGTGTACCACCTGTAAGTAAAAATGTAATATATTATATCTCACTTAAACCCCATAAACATTGGAGAGATATAATGTCTAACT
>JAKIUY010000075.1 GCA_021647315.1 Victivallaceae bacterium | reverse complement strand
TGTGAGGGGCGTTGATGTTCGTTACTCACGATTTAAATAATTAGGTACTTCACAACCGAAAGGGTGAAGCCAACAACAAAAGAAATTAAATCTAAAAGAAAGGAAATATATTATGCCTACTCGACAACAGTCAGTCCGCTATTGCCCAAAACAGTATTCAGCAATAAAAACGGTTATAAGTTGTGGTTGTGGGGAGAAAAAAATATTCCGAACTGTGATCTGAAGGTGACTAGGACTATTGATGATGAGCATGGTCTAAGCGTTGCTATGGACGGTCGTTATTATATGTCACAACCCTTTATGATTACCAGAGATATTTCTCTGCCGCATGACGCTGCGGTGGTGAATATTCAGACAACTATGCTTAATGTTAGTGAAAAAACTGAAAAAATAACTTTGTGGATCAACTCGGTACCGGATGAAGTGGGTCAAACTATCTACCCGGTAAAGTCAGGTATTAAATATGTTCAGCGACGTTCAGTCAAACAGGTTAGGTCGGATATGCTGGTGAAGCAGAGCACCCAAACCGCCAGTAACTTTTTCGCAGCACCGGCACAGCCATGGATTGCCAGGATCTTTCCGCAGCAAAAATTAGTGATGGCCTATGTTGCTGAACAGAAAAATATCATTCCCGGTGGCATATTTTATACTTGGCATGGTTTTAAGGCTGGTAAAAAGATCACCTCGTTAGAGATGATTTTCGCTCCGCTTAAAATTAAGTCGCGGCAGTCTGTCCAGTTTAAAACTAGAATTATGATATTCAAAGGACTGAATAATCTTAAAACTATCTGTGGTGATGTCGGCATTGATTACACTATGACGGTGACTGGAGATGAAATCAAAGTGAAAATGCTGCTTAATTCAGTAACTTATCAAACAAAGCTTAAAATGAGCGTAGGGTTGGTGCCGACAGTTAATAGTCAAGCATCATTGCTTAATGAACAACAGTTGCCGATTGCCAAACTTATTCCAGGCGAAAACAGTTCTCTGGAATTTACTCTTCCGGTGAAAAAATTAAATGGTGACTATTATCTCGCTGGTGAAATTAATGATAGAAAATTCTTAATTCTGGAAACAATCACCCTGAAGTAGGAGTTTTTACCTCGAGACCGGCATCCCGCCTGCACATTCACCTAGGGGCGTCAGGTGTCCTGCCTGCATCTTTTTAGACGTTTTTCGCCACCGGAGGTCGGCTTCCATATTGGGCTGTCACTCTAGGACCGCAGGTGTCTCGCCTGTGACTATCGGTTTCCGTGAGACCGGCATTCCATTCAAGCTGGAGTTTGGCGTTAAAGTAGCATATGCATCGTGCCTATGCATCAAAATTAAATCCAAGGAATTAATTATGTTAAAATTTATATCAAGTTTCAAGCTGCTGCTAACAGGTCTGTTTATTATTTTTTCTGTAGCATCTGGTAATGGAGCTGAAAAAACAAATAGAATTAAACAGAGCACAAAAACTTATGACTCTGAGATGATTTTTGTTAAAGACCCTCAGGTGCAAGTTACCAAGGTCGAGGGCTGGGATAATGACGCGGTAAGAGGAGCAGATCTCATCACTGCGGATAAAGACAATAAACTTTATAATGGTGGATTTGAACAGATGACTAAAGGGGAGCTTGATGGTTGGGGCTATGAATTTCATGATGGCGCAACGGGCAGGGTAGAGTGGGATGACAGTTTTGCTAAATCTGGCAAACGTTCCCTTAAAATCACCAAATTAAATGGCAAAGGTTATATTGTTGTTTATTCAAAACAGGCCATTAAAGCCGCTACTGGCAACAAAATATCTTTTCAAGGATTTTATCATACAAGAAATGTAAAATATCCACACCGAACACTTGGTATGGTTCGTTTGGGACTGAAAAAAGGTGATATTAATTATGATTTAAGCCTTGATCGCTGGGAAGGTTTTAGGACTCAGCAGAAGCTGATAAATTGTCAAAACGGTCAATGGCAGAAACGGTTAGTTTCGAGGAAACTTGATAAAGCAAATACGGCTGAACTTGTTGTGCATTTTATTTTATACGGGGCACCTGCAACCGTCTGGTGGGATGAATGCGCAGTAGAACCATATTCTATTGCTAATAAACGTTGGCTGAAAAAATATCCGCTGAGTGTCAATTTTGCCAAACCTAATGAAATTTCTGAACGTGAACTAAACAAGCTTATCAGTTCAGATATTGATCATACGGCAGAAATGAAAAAAGTTAATGATATTTCGGTTATTCATGTTGATGGCAAGCCGGTTACGCCGGTCAGTGTTAAGGAAGGACACATTTCGCCATTCAATACCGCTGGAGGTTTTCTCACACCTTTTGGAGTGCCGTTTCAGATGGTTGCGGTCTATTTTGGTGATATTAGAATTGAAGATAATCCAATTACGCCGGGTAAGCGCAACTTAACTAGGTTGCAAGGCATGTTGCTCAAGGGGGGGGAGTATAATTTTGATGCTGGAGTTAAACTTGTAAAATTAGCCTTAAAAGCTTCGCCCAGTGCCTATCTACTAATAGATTTCAGATTATCTTTTTATAAAGATTATGTGCTGGACTATCCTGAAACTGCCTGGGTAAATTCTAAGGGGCAAAAGGCCTATGGTAAAAATTATTACGTTACCGGTTATGCGGATAAATTACCGAAACCCACCTATCGATGGTGGCCGTCGCATTATTCAAAACGTTGGCAGCGTGATACAGAGCAAGGTTTAGTGCTGTTTATCGAACGCTTAAAAAAAGATGGCTTACTGAAAAGAGTTGTTGGGTTTCAGATATCAGGTGGACATGATAATCAATTTTCGCCCAGTCGGGTCGATTACAGTATTCATGCAGTCAAGGCTTTTAGAGCATACCTTAAAAATCGGTATAAAACAGTGGCCAATTTTAGAAAAGCCTGGCATGATGATTCAGCCGATTTTGCTACCGTAACTTATCCAGAAAAACTAAAAACCCGTTCCAGGTTTTTAGATCCGGTTAAGAATATCGCATGGTATGATTATTGGCAATTTACTCAATCATCACTGTTTAAACTTCAGGAACAATTCGCAATTAAAGCTAAGGTCGCGATGGGTAAAGATGTTTTAGCTTTTAAATATTTGATGGGTAACCATAGCGGGGCATATAATAGCAACTGGACCATGAATCAATTTCTTACGTCAAAAGTATTTGATATAACCACCCCGCAGCCATCTTATACGAAGCGAGATCCCGGTAAAAGTTATCGTTTTGGTCAAGAGTTTAAATCTTATTCGTTGAATAATAAAATGGTTGTTGGTGAGCTTGATATAAGAACCTATTTAAGAAACCGTAAAAGTGAGTTGATGACAACTAAACTGGGACGATTTGAATCATATAAGATGTGGCAGAGTGGGCTTCGAAAGTTGACCGGACCGATGATTGCCCATGGCGCCGGGTATTGGTTTTTCGATATTCATTGGGGGTTTTTCCGCAAAGAGATTGCCCAAGATATTGCGGATGACCTTAAAGTCTATCAGCAACAACTGGACTTGATGATTAAAAAGAAACCGGCAAAAATCAGAGATCTTCTGGTTGTTTTAGATGAAGAATCACTTTATTGGACAACGTTAGGTTCTAAACGCCATCTGTACGAGCTTAATGTCGCTAACTTAGAGCAAATTAGTGTCCTGGGTAATAGCGGAGTCCCTTTTGATTATATTATCATGGATGATCTGATCAGGTATCCTGAACTTATCGATAAATACAGGGTGTTTGTTTTTACTGAAAGTTTTAAGCAGGATCCGGCAAGAAGAAAAATCTATGCCCGGCTTAAAGGTGGCAATCGAACGCTGATCTGGTTATATGGCGCAGGCTTCGTTAGTGAGCAGAGTAAAAGTGTTGATAATATGCAGGCATTGACCGGGTTTAAGATTAAAAGATCAGAGGCTAATACCAAACTTGCAGTTTTAGCTACGCCTAATAAGCATCCATTTGCTAAAAAATTAAGTGAAAAACAAGATCACCTGACAGTAGGAAGAGCTATGCAGTTATTAACCGGACGCAAGTTATACTATGATCAACCCTATTTCTATATAGACGATAAATCAGCAACCCTGTTGGCTACTTATCAAAATTCTCAACAGGGGGCGATTGGGGTCAAAGAATTTGCTGACTGGTATTCGGTTTATATTGCTTCACCGGGTGGTTTAACGGCTGATTTAATCAATAATATTTGTCGCGTTAAAGGGGCTTATGTTTGTACATCTCCGGGCGTAGCGGATGTGGCGCTTAATGATAATTTTATCAGTATCCATGGTATTACCCCAGGTTACTTTGTTTTTAAGCTTCCGCGAAAAGGCAATGTCAGAAATCTTAAAACTGGGAAGATTATTGTCAAAGCTACTGATAAAATACAAATGTGGGTCGAACCGCAGACCACCTACTGGCTTGGGATTGAGTAAAATTAAACCGTTACCATTAAAATTCCGGTGGTGGTGCTAAAGCACTAGTGGAGGAATGATGAGACTGTTCAATCCTGACCCCAGCAGAACAATAAGGATATTTTTTCGCTATTTCTTTATAAAACCTCTTGACAATCGAATAAAGGCTTGTTATATTGTGAAATACAAACTACTTTGTAATAACTACTTTGTTATAGTTGCTTTCAAGGAGATTATGTTAAAATGAAACACTGACTGAATCAAAATGAAAATTTTATTAATTAGTAAAATAATAATGTATGTTTTTTATTTATGTTAATATTCAATATTCCGGTCAAATCGCTTATATTGATAACACTAACGGAGAAAGTTATGAACTCAGAATTGAAAAATGTTTTACAAGGTTGGTTTAAAGTTGCAGTTATATTATTTTTTATTTGCACCGCAGATAATCTTTTTGCATTACCGGCATTCCCTGGTGCAGAGGGGGGTGGTGCGAAGTCAGTAGGTGGACGCGGAGGAACGGTTTATGTTGTCAGTAATCGTAATGACAGCGGGGCTGGAAGTTTGCGCTACGGCCTTGAAGAACTTACTGGTCCTCGAACAATAGTATTCAGCGTTGGCGGATATATTTCTTTAAACTCCCATATTGTAATTAGTGATGATGCCTATATTACAATTGCAGGACAAACTGCACCCGGAGACGGTATTACGCTTGAGGGAATTGGATCAATTCATGCTCCATTAATATTTACTGATTGCCATGATATAGTAATACGTTATATCAGGATTAGGAAAGGTGGAACAGGAGCAACTGGTCAGAGCGGTGATGCTTTATCATTTAGTGGTAACTGTTATAATATAATGATCGACCATTGCTCGTTAAGTTGGTCAAATGATGAGAATATTGGTTGTTGGTCGGTAGATGGGATTTCACAGAAAAATATTACATTGCAGTGGTCAATCAGTAGCGAGGGACTAAATTATGCCCACCCCGGCTGCGGATTTATTGCCGGTTCTGATTATGATGCTGATAATACGCATAATATATCAGTACATCATAATATGTTCGCCAATAATTATAATCGTAACCCTTTGTTGAAAATAGCTTCAGGTGATATTACAAATAATATTATTTATAACTGGGATTGGTGGTCTACTGGTATTGGCGGTGGCATTGAAGTGGATATTATCGGGAATAAATATAAAGCAGGCCCTGATAGCGGTTCCAGGCGTGAAGTGTTATTTAAACCACACGATGGAACTCAAAAAACTGGTCCGAGTGGCAACCCTTCAATATTATTTGAAAAAAATATTGGTCCGCATAACAGTAATCCGGCTGTAGATGCCTGGGGACTTATGTTAGAAATGACGGGTGTAACCACTTGGGGATATCCTCTAGTTAATGGAATTCCTACCCTGACCGATGTGCCAACAAGTTACAGAAGAGCTGATCGTCGAGCATTGACTTATCCGATTTCAGAAGCATCTGCGACTGATCTTGAAACTTTGTTATTGTCCAGTGGCGGGATAGGAGCATGCAGGCGTTTGGATGAGAATGGGGATTGGGTAGCAAATCGCGATTCGGTGGATAGCAGAGTAATAAGTGAATATTTTAATAACACAGGAATGTTACCTGATATTGTTGATGATTTTGGAGGCTGGTCAGTATATGTCAATGGTAGTTATAGTCTTGTTTATGAAAGTATTTTTGCTTTAGGCGGGTATAATTTAAATTCCGGAACGCCATATATTGACAGTGATAGTGATGGAATGCCTGATGTATGGGAAGATAATTATAGCCTGGACAAGAATAATAATAATGATGCTGTTATGGATGCTGATAATGATGGCTATGACAATCTGGAGGAATTTCTCAATGGTACCAACCCAGTAGTCGGCGCAGAATATGTTTATGTGCATCTTGACCTTGACCAGGCAACAGGCACTCAGGCTGATGATTTATCAGGGAATGATTTGCATGGTACTTTGTATAATATGGATTTCTCCACGGATGCGGTTGCCGGTAGATTCGGTTCTGCTCTCGATTTTAACGGTGTAGATGAACGGATTAATTTTTCTGATAAATTAAATATTGGACTTGGTGATTTTACGTTGATGGCATGGGTCTATTGTAATACTGCTGAAGACAGTGGTTTTATGGAAATTAGATCAACGGCTGGATATGGTGCGGGTAGGGTTCGTTTTGGTATTGATAGTAATGGAATGTTGCAGTATGGAATTTACAGCAGCAGTCATGGTTGGAATACGAAAGACGGGGTAGGTCCTGGTTCTACGCCATTACTTAATGGCTGGCATCATGTTGCGGTAACTTTCGACCGGGATGGTTATGCAAAAGCCTATATTGATAATGTTATGCATGATGATACGCTGGATATTTCAGCCAATGCCGATATTGCGATTGGCGGAACATGTTATGTCGGTTATGATGGTTGGTCTGCCGCGGGATTCTTTGATGGGAAAATTGATGAAGTTAAATTTTTCCGCAGAGTGCTTTCGGTAGAGGAAATCCTTGTTGCTTCAGGTGATGCTGAACTCTACCTTAAGCTTGATGCAGTTGTAGGTACTGCCGCACTTGATGCCATGGGAAAAAACAGCGGAGCAATTTTGAAAAATAGCCTGTCGTTTAATAATGATTCCGTTACAGGTTACAAAGGCAATGCATTAGATTTTGACGGCAGTGATGATCGGCTTGAGGCTGTTGATAAAGCGAACATTAATGATAGCAATTTTACTATCGCTGCTAGAATAAAATTTACCGGAAAGCCAGCTTTAGGAAAATCATGGGGCATAGTCTCAGTTGATCATGAGACTGGCAGCCCGGTAAGAGTTCGGTGTTCTATTAATGATGCCGGTAAACTGCGCTATGGTCTTTATAGTGCTGCCGATGGCTGGTCGGAATGTAAGCTGGGCGTTGGTGCTGATTTATCTGACGGGCAGTGGCATTATATCGTTGTTACCTATGATCGGTCAGGTTATGGCAGCGCATATATTGACGGAATATATGTCAGTGGTGGAACGGTTAATATTTCTGATGTTACTGGTGATATCAGCGGAACGGTGCATGTCGGTTATGATAAATACGGCGGCCCCGGATATTTCAATGGCATAATTGACGAGGTTAAAATTTATAAACGTCAGTTACAGGGAACAGAAATTTATCAGAGTAGAAATAACTAAACCGGATGAAATCGAAATTTGAACTTTCAAGCTTGAATAATAAACCCCGTATCAATGATGCGGGGTTATTTTTTTTATAAAGTGGCGAGAATACGCTCAAAATACTGAAAATTATGTCGGTGTTATACTTTTGCAATCATCTTTTATAAAAAAATAAACTTTATCGATAACTTCATTGACAATTGAGTTAATAGCCGTATAGTTAGTACAAAATAATTTGTAATAACTAAACTTTGAGTGAAATAATGAATCAGACAAAAGAAAAACCACAACGCGTAAAGAAACCGACTTTGAAAGATATCGCGGCTCTTGCCAGATTATCTGTGCCGACCATTTCCCAGATCCTTAACAATAGGGCTAACAATTATTGTTCAGAAGCCAAAAAAGCCCAGGTTTGGAAAATTGCTCATAAATTGAATTACCAGTCTAACTTCGGATATCAGGTAATGACGGGCAAAAAAACTAATACTGTCGGACTGCTCTGTTCGCAGGAACGGGTGCGCCAGGACGAACATATCACTAAATTGCTGTTGCAACTTTCATCCAGCTTGGAGGGAAAAGGGAATGCCTCTTATATGGCTACATTGACGGCTGATCATTCTACAGCGGACAAACAGAAAATAATTGATTTGATAAATCGAGGCTGTTCGTCATTTATTTTTATTGGTAATCCTATGGAATATCAGGAAGTTGAGGAAGTACTGCAAACCCACGGTATTCATTATATTGGTTTAAATAATGATATGATGCAGCGAAGCGTTCAAGTTGACAGCTCGGTTGCCTATGAAGCCTATGTTAAAAAGTTTTTGTCAGAAGGCCGAACCAATTTTAAAATATTGTTAAATGATAGTGTGAATCATCGTGAAGCTTGCGGTCGGGTGCAGGGGTTATTCAGAGCATTTCCGAATGAAAACAGAGAAATACTGTCTCAACGTTACGTTAGCCTACTGCCTGATATACCATGTCATCTGCATGACTTTGGTGACAATATATTCCAGATGGGGTATGAGGTTACTAAAGCACTTTTTGAACAGGATAAAACTATCCAGGGATTAATTTTTCTTTCAGATCTCTACGCTCTGGGAGCGACAAAATATTTTACTGAAATCGGTGTTAAGGTAGGCAGTGATATTGCGTTGTGTGGTTACAATAACATTGATGCGATAAAATTTTCCACCGTTCCAATCTCTACTGCTGATCATCAATGCAATAAAATAAAGGATGTTTTGATTGATAATCTTGCCGGCATCAAGCCGTTGAGAATTGTATTGGAACCTGAAGTTATCTTAAAGTAACTGTTAACTGTTATAAATGATCTTAGAGATCACAAAAAAGCCTCAAGTTTTTTAATTCGAGGCTTTTTTATATTTCAATGCATTTATTTCATTGGTAGACCGTCAACATCTTTGAAATTATCGGTGACAACCATGATTAGATCAATCCACCACCATACTCCCAGCCCGCCCAAGGTTATCATCATAAAGAAACCGGTAATAATTTTGCCGACGTAAAAACGGTGAGCACCGAACATTCCGAGGAGTAGACAGAGCAATAAAGTAACAACCTTATCTTTTTCCGACAGACCATCTTCTGTTATGACAATTGATTCAATATTTGCAAAACCTCCAGCAGCATCAGACGAGGTTTGTTTTGCTGGTGCTTGGTGCATCGCCGGTTTTGAAGCTGGAACATTCTGTGGCAAAGTTGGCGCGACGGGAGGTGCTTTGGGTTTGGATATTTGTAAGCCACCATGCCGAGGCTTCGCCGCTGGAGCCTCTGGCTCTGGTGCAGCTTCAGGAGCTGGTGGTCTTGGCGCAGGTCGTGTTGGTTGAGCCGCAGGTGTAGCAAATACATCAGGCATAGAAGACTGAACAGTTGACTTATCATCGGCAACCCCGAAATTGAACGCATCCTTAAGGTCTGGAATCATACCGATACTGGCTCGTGAAAGCTTAACTGTTCCGGTAGCTTCAATATCTTCTGCTGACATCTGCGGAATAATCGGTTTGACTTCTTCTTGCTGTTTTTCGCCGGCTATTTTAGGGATTTCAAAGACAGTATCACATTCTGTACATTCTCCAAGTTCCCCTCCTAGCTCTACAGGTATTGCAAAAATAGCATCACACCCTGGACAAGCAACTTTTATTGTTTCTGGCATAAAACCTCATTTATATATTAATCTTTATTTTTATAGCTGAGCTGTTTTTCACAAGTCGAATGAATACTATAGCACAATTTAGGATAAAAAACAAGTAGTTGACCAATTATTAATGGTAGATATGGCTATGTTTTATTTCTTTTGCTGAAATTTAGCCCACGAGTCGCGTAATGGGACAGTTCGATTGAAAACTAGAGAGTCACCATTAGAATCCGGATCAACAGCAAAATAACCCTGACGTTCAAATTGCACTACTGCACCGGAAGCCAGTTTTGCGATTGCCGGTTCGGCAAAACAATCTGTCACTTTAAGTGATTCAGGATTAAACTGTTCAAGAAAATCGATCCGTCCGGCACCGGGATTTTCAACCGTGAACAACCGGTCATAAAGTCTGACTTCTGATTTTACGGCGTGCTGGGCCGAAACCCAGTGGATTGTCCCTTTAACCTTACGGCCGTCCGGCGCATTGCCGCCACGGGTTTCAGGGTCATAACTGCATCGCAGTTCAATTATTTCACCAGCAGCATCTTTTATAACTTCATTACAGGTGATGAAGTATCCATAACGCAATCTTACCTCTTTGCCCAGTGTAAGGCGGAAAAACTTTTTCGGGGCGTCTTCCATAAAATCATTGCGGTCAATGAGCAACTCACTTGAAAATGGAATTTTACGCTCGCCTGCCGTCGGATCTTCTGGATTATTAATTGCATCCAGTTCATCAACCTTGCCTTCAGGCCAGTTGGTTATAACTACTTTCAGTGGATTCATCACCGCCAGAAAACGTGGTGCGATCCGATTAAGTTCTTCACGTACACAATGTTCCAATAACGCAACATCAGTTAGGCTGTTGACTTTTGTCACGCCAATCGTTTCACAGAAATTACGAATTGCCCCCGGCGTGTAACCGCGTCGTCGCATACCGCTGATAGTTGGCATTCGCGGGTCATTCCAGCCGTTTACATGTCCTTCTTCGACCATTTGCAATAACTTCCGCTTGCTCATTACTGTATAAGTTAGGTTGAGTCTTGCAAATTCAATCTGGCGAGGATGACATTCAACTTTGAGTTCGTCCAGGAACCAATCATATAGCGGGCGATGAACTTCAAACTCGAGCGTGCAGAGTGAGTGAGTAATCCCCTCAATTGAATCTTCCAGGCAATGGGCAAAATCATAAATAGGATAGATGCACCATTTGTCGCCGGTACGATGGTGGGTGGCACGGCGAATGCGGTAGATTGCCGGATCGCGCAGATGAATGTTAGTTGATTCCATATCAATTTTTGCCCGCAATACTCTGCGGCCGTCTGCAAATTCACCGTTTTTCATGGCGATAAAAAGTTTTAAATTTTCATCAACTGAACGTTCGCGAAATGGACTTTCTACTCCAGGTTTGGTCAGCGTGCCGCGATAATTATTCCATTCGTCGGGACTCAGGTCGCAGACATAAGCTTTGCCAGCATTGATTAATTGTAGAGCATATTCGTACATTTGGCCGAAGTAATCTGAAGCAAAATAGAGATGCTCACCCCAGTCCCAGCCGAGCCACTCGACATCATCCTGAATTGCCTGTTCATATTCAGCATCTTCTTTTGCCGGATTAGTGTCATCCATCCGCAGGTGACATTGTCCGCCGTTTTCTGCAGCAATACTGAAATCAAGACAAATTGCCTTGGCATGTCCGATATGCAGGTAGCCGTTGGGTTCCGGCGGAAATCTGGTGATCACTGCTCCGTTATTTTTCCCAGCCGCAATATCTTCGGCAACTATTTCATGAATGAAATTTTGGTGTAGGTTGGTCTCTGTTGTATTCATAACGATTAATTTACTCCACGGGAAAAAGCTTTGGGATTCGAGGCAACATCTATGTTGCACTGATAGGTCCACTGTGAAACCAGCGGTTCAAGGATAAAATCCTCAAGCTCACCATTTTTTTCCAGTTCACCATTGCAAAATGGACATTTCGGATATATTTCCACATCATAATAACTATTCTCTTCATTGCAATGTGGACAGAGTAACCAATTGCGATCGGTTCCTTTCTTTACAAATTTATATTTCATAGCTGTAATGCAACCTTATCTTTAATATTGTTAAGATGTAATATATACCTTAAATCGGTCAATCGCAACTTTGTAACCGGATCTGAAATCACTTTTTCAAAATCTACTTTACAAACAGGCACTTTCGGTTATATTATTATTAGGCAGTATGAAATTTATTTTTAGGGAAATTCCGCTGGAAAGTGACTTTGAAAATTAACTTATGAAGTGATTGCAAAAGTCCAACACGAGCATGATTTTTACTGTTTTGGTCGAGTATATTTTGACTTTTTAGCGATTAAGCCCGCACCTAAACATGTAATAGTTTTAATAAACTATTACTTACTGACCATTTAGGGGCGGGGTGAATAAGCTCAAAATCAAAAGATGCGTTCAAAATAAAAAATCTGCCGTGGAGACTTTTCCAATTGCCTCTTGTCGGGGGAATAATGATTGCTTTGAGAAAAACAACTATGGCAAATAGCACGCCGTGCTCTAAAAGCAGTGCAGAATTTAAATTGGTGCAGAAAAAAAATATTTTTACCGGAATGGCGCGTCGCTTTATTCAGGCTGCCGGAAAAATAGTGATATTGTTAACCCTGTTTACAGGTGCGATGGACAGCTTCGCAAAAGAGCAAACTGGTCCCGATGCTAAACTTGAACCGATTGAAGCTCTGCAGAAAAAAGCGGCAAAAAATGACTATGCTGCTCAATATCGGCTCGGGTTACGCTATCGTGATGGAATTGATGTCGAAAAAGATCTTGCCACTGCGGCTGAATACTATCGCAAAGCTGCAGACCATGGATACGCTCCGGCGGCTTATCAACTGGGTATGTGCTATGAGACCGGTGTCGGTGTCAGCAAAAACCAGATGAAAGCTATCGAATACTACCTGGAGGCAGCGGAACAGGGCAATGCTGACGCTCAATGCAACCTTGCTATTATATACTATTATGGCAACGGGATGATGTCAAACCATCCTGAAGCACTTAAATGGTTCAGAAAAGCAACTGCTAAGCAGCATGTCAAAGCCCAGCTTAATCTTGCTCTGTGTTATATGCAGGGGCTGGGCAGTGCGCCTGATTATCAGAAAGCTATGTACTGGTTTCGTAAAGCCGCCGCCCAGCATGATCATGAAGCCTGTTACTGGCTGGGTTTTATTTATTTCAATGGCAAAGGCGTAAAGAAAAATTATAAAAAAGCATTCAAATGGTATTGCAAAGCTGCTGAAAATGGTAGTATTAAAGCGAAACTTTATATAGGTCTCGCCTATGATAAAGGTTATGGAGTAGAACCTGATAAAAAAACAGCGGTTAAATGGTATTCGGAGTCAGTACAGCATGGCAATGCAAGAGCCGCCTTCTATCTGGGCGAAATATATTTTAAAGGCGATGGGATTAAACAGGATTATTCTGAAGCGGCAAAGTTTTACCGAAAAGCGGCTGAAAAAAATCTTCCGGCTGCACAATATAAACTTGGGAAACTCTATTATTACGGTAAAGGGGTTGATGAAAGCTATGCAAGTGCAACTGAATGGTATCTCAAAGCAGCAGAACAAGGCAATGCAGACGCCCAGTTCAGTCTCGGTTTTATGTATGCCAAAGGCTACTGGGTGCCCAAAAGCTACAAGAATGCAATTAAATGGTATCTTAAGGCAGCAAAACAGGGTAATGTAAATGCCCAGTTTTATCTTGCGATAATGTATATTAATGGCATCGGCGTTCAGAAAAATAATTCCGAAGCGGTAAAATGGTATCGTAAGGCAGCGGCACAGGGGATGGCGGCTGCCCAGTTCGAGCTGGGGCAGTGCTATTCGTATAATCAGGTCGAAGGCGGGAAAGCGGCAGATGCGTTTGATTGGTATCTCAAGGCAGCGGAACAGAACCATACCCAAGCTCAGCTTGAACTTGGCAATATCTACCACAACATGAAAAAATATAAGGAAGCGGCTAGATGGATTACTAAGGCTGCTGAAAATGACGATATGCAGGCGCAGGTTCTTATCGGCAGAATGTATTGCAAAGGCGAGGGGGTCACTAAAGACTATCTCAGTGCAATAAAATGGTTCCGCAAGGCGGCGGAACGCGGCAATACGCGGGCTCAGGTTTATCTCGGAGCAATATATTACCGCGGCTTGGGCGTAAAAAAAGATTATCGTGAAGCCGCGAAATGGTATTACAAGGCGTCGATTCAGGGTAATGCAACTGCCGCAAAAATGCTCCGTATTATAGCAAAAAAACGTAGACAATGAAAAAATACTCAAAGCTTAGGACTCACTCAAAAATAAATTGGATAGTTTCGCGTAGAATGCAGACAGTTGATTAAGGCACCAGTACCTAAATTCAGAATTCTTGACTTGCAAGAATTGAGATGACACTAAAACTGTTCGCGACCGGGAGGTCGCTCCTTCTATGAGCCCGTTTGGCAAGTCCCAAAGCCTGTTTTTCTCGATTTTTTTGTTATTTCAAAATCCGGCTGCCAGTGATACCACAGCCAGGCTAATTGAATTGCTAATCGGCGTAACTCAGTATTTCCTTGATCAATTCCTACGGCAAGGTGGTTTGACAGTTGACTTTCATACGTAATTCCGTTAATGTTACCTACATTCAAGGTGCGGGGCGAATAGAGGTGTCAATTTCTATTTCCGAAAAAAAGGCATTAAATTGGAGCTTAAATATTCAAATAGATCAGGAACTCTGAAGTTATTTTTTTTGCCCCGCAAAGCGGGGGGAGTTTGGTAGCCACGGTGCGTGAGCCCGTGGTATTCTATTCCAAAAAAGACAAAGCCCCGTTAGGTGGCGACATAAAAAAAGGCATTAAATTGGAGCTTAGTGCGGAGCTATCAAGTATCAAGCCCCTATTTCCCGATAACCACCTCGGTGCGGTAAGGGACGATGGCGAAGAGTTCTTCTACTTCAGCATTTTTCATTCTGATACAGCCGTTGCTCATTGCCTTGCCGATACTGTCATTATCCCAGGTGCCGTGAATGCCGTACCCAGTGAAATGCTGGAATTTTTTATCAGTTACTTTCAGCGCTAACCAGCGAGTGCCGAGCACATTCTCTTTTGTGCCAAATGGAAATATTTCGCTTTTTGACTTATACCAGGTCGGGTTTTTCTTTTTTGAAACAATTGTGAAGGCACTTTCCGGCGTACGATCTTGTTTCCCAATGCCGATATGATATATTCTGAACAGTTCGTCGCCATCATAAAGCGAAAGCAGGTAATTTTTTTTGCTTATTTTGATGTGCCAGTTGCCATGATAAATTTTCAGCCCCTGTCCTTCCCAGACAATATAATTATTTTTTTTCATCCTGTTGCCGCGCTGAATAAATTCCACCGTGGTATTAAATTTATTGGCAATTTTCTGTAAGGCATCGCCCGCTACGACTTTATACCGTACTTTTTTCCCCGGCAGCGGAATATCACTGTTGATAATTGCACTGTTCGCCTGACTCAGTGCTTCAGCAGCTTTTATCCAGGAGACACTGTATTCAGTTACTCCTGGTTGCTGTAAAGCTTTCAGTGCCAGCTGACGCGCCTCGGTATATTCCATGTTACTCAGTGCTGATATTGATTTAGCGCACAGAGCTGCAACGGCAGTAGCAGTTTTACTGTTTTCTGCCGGAAGTTCAATATTCTTTACAGGCGGGGAAAGCTTGATTGTTGCCGTTGGCTTAAGCTCTTGTTTACCGCTGTTTCCCACCCTGAGTTCTGATATGTCAACTTTTTCCTCTGTCTGTGGTAGATCTATTGCGACAGAATTGTTTTCCTGGATGCTACTGTCATTTTCGTTTCGCAGGAACATGTAATATATTCCGCCGCAGATCAGCAACAGAATAATAAAAATTATCAGGAAACGACCGCCACCGCCACGTCTGTGTCGCGGCTTTACAGCTTGTCTTCCGCCATTAAAACTATAACCTATTTTTGCCATAATTATTCCTTTATTCAGTAGATTTATTTCTCGGAATCTTTTCCGCATAAATCAATCTATCCTTTTTTTACAATTATCCAATTTATTTTTGAGTGAATCCTATGTGAAAAGTGCGGCAATCCTGAATATGGATCGCCGCACCGTGAAAAGCTATGCAACGCCTATTTAGACGCTACTTGAAAAGGTTCTCGGAATACCGAAACTTTTTCAAATATCGTCTATTTAAACAGATTGGTAACTGTTGACATAAATGATTTGTCACCTTTCGCACCCGAAGATCCTTCAATTTTATTGACATCTCCACCCTGTTTTTTATATTCTTGCTCCAACTTTCGTAAACTGAGAATATTCATTTCCAACTCACTTTGATAGCGTTTAAGATCACTCTTCCCTTCTGCATATTCATCCGCAACATTGCGGATTGATCTGCGTTTAGTACGTTCTGCACGGCTGCTGTTACTGCCGCTGCTGTAACCACCAAAAAAATTGCCGTACCTGCCACCACCACCACCACCGCTGTTGTTATCCGCCGCCTGCGATGACATATTCACCGCGGTGTTCATATATTTGTCCTGATTGGACTCAAGCTTCGGAATTTCAGCCTGAAGAAAATTTATCCTTTCCTTCAGCTTGTAGATATCATCCCCGAGCTGTTCATAATTATAAGCTACTTTGCGTTCAGCATATTGCTCGCGACGTTTGGCCAGAGCCTGTTTTTCCTGCTTTTCCCGTATTGTTCGGCGTTTCTTGCTCGCTATTTCACGCTTGGTAAAAGCCGCAGCTTTTTTAGGTGAATAATTAAAACGTTCCTGGGTCTTTTTCTGCATCTGGGTGAATGGGATAAATGAAACCCCTTCAGAGTGACTGACTTCAAGTCCGTTGGGTTTGCGTCCGACAATATGCGGCGCGATCAACACGCGACCATTCTTTAACGTGTAACTTTTGATATGGGCGGCTTTGACCGGCAATACGCAGGCTGTCAATATCACTATAATAAAACTATATTTCCAATTGATCTTCATAACATTATTCCTTTTTTACTACTGCTTTGACAGGATATTTATTAAAATTGTTCCGGCGGTGAGAAGTCTGAATCATCTATATATTCATTCAATTCAATTGACAGTACTGTAACATCTATCAGGTTGCAGTCGAATTCAAACACTCTGGTCATCGGCACCATAACCCCGGCATATTCTTTATAATCACCCCAGACGGTGGTCATTGGTAATTTCCCGTCACTGCAGTCATATTGTTCGCGCTTCATAAATGGCAGAAAAGTTTTTTTCCCAACATAGAATGTGATGGGCTGGGATTTGAAAATATCCTTGGGCTGAGCAATCAGTTTATAGCACATCTTTCCCGAAACTTTTTCCTCTCCAACAAATTTGACCGATTTGAAAACCTCTTTGTAATTGCCGCGGTGAACCGCTAAGGCGGTTTGCAGTTTCAGCTCATTTAAAGCCGCCCCGGTCAACTTTTTGTACCCCTTCTTGGTTGAAAATTCCCATCCCGTTTTACCATCGTAAGAACGGATGAAAACACCCTCTTTAGGCACTATTGCCATCATCTGCCATTTGTCCGGAGCTTTTACTTTTACTACGATTCGTCCAGGCGGAAGTTTTGCTCCGCGGTTGACTTTGCCGGTAATAATCTTGGTTTTGGCTGAAGTAAGTTTATTCTTCGGATCAACTGCCTGCTTTATCTTACTTAATAATTCAGCTTTGCTCATTTGGGGAGAAAAAACACTGCACCCCGCACCCGCAGCAACCAGTCCTGCTATACATAGTGAAATTCCATAATTCCGCATTTTAATACCTCCTGATATGTTTTGATTTATTCTATAATTAGGAATTTATTACGCTACGCCTCATCTGTCACTGCGTTCGTGCAGGTATTTCCTAATTATTTGATGTTCAGAGTTCGATGTTGAATGTTCTACGTTACGACGAAGTCGCTTTGTTCTGCTGCATTTCATCGCCAATATTGCTACTCAAAAAGACTGGTCACACTTGATATGAGTGACTTGGACTTAGATGATTTTTTTCCCGTTATGGCGGCTCGTTTTTCAGCGATCTCCACCGTGTATTTCTTATACTGCCGTTCCATCTTTCTGAGCTCAAATTGCTTGTTTTTTAACGATTGCTGCGACATCTTGAGATCTCTTTTAGCTTCTGCGTATTCATCGTCCAGCGCATTGATGGTGTCGCGTTTTGTACGCTCTGAACGACCACTGCGGTTGCCGCTGCTGTAACGGTTGCCGTAGTATGAACTGTAACCACCGCCACCGCTATTTGATGAACGTGATGCTAAACCCGTACTTGAACTCATCGTACTGGCTTTTTTAGCTTCATATTTGGGGATTTCCACTACGAGAAACTGTATTCTCAATTTAGTCGCGGCTATTTTGTCTCCGAGCCGCTCATGAGCCCGCTCAAGAATCACCAAGTCACGCTTACGCTGTTCCGCGGCTGCAACTTTCGCTTTTCCACGGTTTACTTTTGCCGTCTGATGACGTCTGGCAGAAATATTTTTCTTATACTTCAACTCTTTGTCCGGCGAGTAACCGAGTTTTTTCTGCATATCTTTCGGCAGCTCACTGAATTTTACAAAAATCACCCCGGTATCGTGAGCGACTTCAATGCCAATCGGAGTCCGGCTGACAATATGAGGATTATTCAGTGTTTTACCTGTCGGCAGGGTATAAGATTCCATATCTGAAGCCGTAAGCAACAATGTGCTGACTGCGAATATGCCTATGACGGTGATATATTTGATATTCATTATTATTCCTTTGCTTTTGGGGTTGATTTTTCAGCACTTCCTGGTTATTTCAGCTTTACCGGTGGTTCAAATTCTGAATCATCAATATAGACATCCCACTCAACTGATATAACGGTTAAATCAAGCAGTGTTCCGTTCATATCAATTACTCGGCTCATCGGAATGTTCATCCCGCAATCATTCTGATAATCACCTAGAACTGTAACAACCGGAAATGACTGCGTAGTGGTGTCGAATATCTCCTCTTTTGCCTGCGGCAGAAAGGTCGATTTATTAATATAGAAGGTAATGGGCTGGGATTTATAAATATCCTTCGGTTGCGCAACTATCTTATAACAATGGTTGTTGGCAATCTCTGCCTTGCCTTTAAATTCAATAGTCTTGAAGACCTTTTTAAGATTACCGCGATTGACTGCCATTGCCGTCTGCAGTCTTAATTCATCAAGGGCTTTGCCATGTACTTGTTTAATGCCGCCAGCGGTCGAATAGGTCCAGCCTATTTTACCATTGTAGGCTTCTATGCGAACCCCTTTGCCGGGAATTACCAACATCCGCTTGAGCTTGTCAGGATATTTTACCTTGATGAAAAGCTTGGCCGGCTTATCCCCGGCCCGCTCAACTTTGCAGACAATCAACTGTGTCTTGGCCTGTTTCAGTTTACCCTGCGGATCAACTGCCTGCCTGACATTGCTCAATAATTTTTCCTTAGTCATTTTCGGCGCGGTTGTCGTGCAACCTGCAACAAGTAGTGATAATCCGATAATTGATGATGATAGTCCGAGAAAACGCATGGTTTCCCTCCCGCATGTTTTGTACCCGTCAGGGGATAGTTTATTCAACGTTTAATTAAATAGATACTGTTTTAGTATAGTATTAGTTAACAGTCAATGCAAGTAACTTTTGAACTTTTAATTCATATTTTATCTACTTTTACACTTGAAAAACCTTACTTTTGCGACATTTTAAGCAGTGTCGCGATCACTAATATCACACTAGATCGCATTGTCGGAATGTAGCGCAGCCTGGTTAGCGCGTTTGACTGGGGGTCAAAAGGTCGCGAGTTCGAATCTCGCCATTCCGACCACTTTTTAATGCTTTACCTTAAATTACTTATGGATATTAAACTTGGTCATGATTTTTCTTTGCAGGGCTGGAGTTTTTTAGAACATTTGTGCTTGCGGATACTTGGCGACACTCTCGCCATTGGAACATTTTTAGAACATTTTTTGTCTTTGGAGAAAAAAGATGGCTGAGGGAATAACCACAAACCCCCAGCCGGTACAGATACCACAAAAGAGCAATCTATTCTGTAACTATAACTACTATTGTCAACAAAGTCAACGAGCAGACCGGTTTGATATTGGAAAATAACGCCGTAAACTCAACCGGCAACTCTCCCAGCCATTCCCAAAAACTTTCCGATACATAACGAAGAATATCCATTTTACCAGTATCCTTTTAAAAATTATAAAAAACAATAAGGTCTATATTAAAAAGGATTTTGGGGAATAAATCCTGGGGGAAGAGAGATTTTGAGTGGGGAAAATAAATCCCCGGTGGGGGATGAAAGAATAGTTATTTATGGTGATTTAAAGCAATCTAAAAATAAAACGTCTCGCTGTCTGCCATATGATTGACGAAAGCTTCATTACCTACACATCTGGCTTCAGCCCAGTAACGTTCACGGGATGATTCATGTTAAAGTTTTCAATGCTGCTGAATCAGGAAAATTCCACCTGAAATTCAATGATGGCTAAAAAAGAGAAAAACAACCTCAAATTTATTAAAATCTAATATCAATGCCGTAATCAGGATTTAAGATTTTCTTAAGCAAGAAAATATATTAATAATATCTATAACTTATTTATATTAAATTAATTAAACTATCCCGCGTTGCGTAGAAAGAGCATGATGCGAATGGAACTAAATACTTATTCCAATGCTTCTCAATGAAATCATAAATAAACTCAAGTGCCTTAAAATGATCATTGCAATTTAAAACAAGTGATTCAAGCACAGAAAGTTTCTTTAAAACCTTTTTCTCATTTTTGTTAAATAAATTTATTACAGAGTTAATTTTATCCATTGTTTTAGCAACCCCCTCGTTTAAGTTTCCTCTTGTTAGATGTGGACTCTAATCTATAGCTTACTTTTCTATTTTTCAATATCACGGGCAATGATATAGCCTAAAATGAATGATTTTAATGTACCAATTGTTCCAAGGTAGTGTTTGCTTGTCTGTCTCATATCAGTTTGACTATCCCGAGCAACCCATGCAAACTGGGCAAATTACATATTTACCATAATAAATTTATTTCATAATTGTACACCATAAACTTTTATCAATATTACACAAATTACTCTAGTTTTTATTTTTGCTAGGGTTGCTAGGTCTGCTTGGGACAGTTAGGTTATTTCTTGAATATAATGATTTTTCTTGTACCATTTTGAAAATATTAGCGCAAAACAAATTGACAATGGTTTTAATGTGTAGTATGATACTTTATCTTAAGCGTAAACGGGGAAGTCTATCAGATTACACTTTTTCGATGCTGGTAATGATGCATTTTTTATTCATGTCTGCAACTTGATATGAATGTTTATGTATATTATTAATTGAAGTTAATGGGTAAATCAGTTGCTTGTCTAATTTCACAAGGAGATAAAGGAAAATTGGCGAAATTCAAATCCTAGAAAACTATAGCGGGGTCAGACGTTCAAACTGAACTAAAAAATTTAAATAAGAAAAATTCGGCATCCTATTTCAGGATGATATGTAAAAAATATATAATAACTTGTCACACGGATTTTAGTTTAATTGAATACAATTCAAAGGTATGAAAATAGTTAATGAGTAGACATGATTTTAGCGAACCAGACAAAAGACTTTTAGCTGAGAGGGTTGGGTTTCATTGCTCTAATCCATCTTGTGGTGTTGCAACAATAGGACCATCAAAAATTCCATCAGATAAGGAATATGTAGGTGTTGCTGCACATATTTATTCTGCATCCATTAGCAATGGACCACGTGCAAATCAAAAACTCTCTAAAGAAGAGCGGCGCTCTATTGATAATGGGATACACCTTTGCAATAAATGTTCAACACTAATTGATAAAAACAATGGAGATGGTTACTCCGCTGTATTGCTGAAAAATTGGAAAAAAAGTGCAGAAGCAGCAGCTAGAACCCGTATCTATCAAAATGCTCCATCTAGTCTTTTTTATAATGTTAGATTCGAAAATCTTGAGAAAAATTACTCGACAGCTTTAGCCTGTATTGGACTGAGTGAAAAAAATATAAACTCTTGTCCCAAAAATGATGAAATAATAAAAGAAGTTAAAAAGAAATTAATTCTTGCTAATAAATGTATTTTAGCTGGGCAGAGCGGGAGTGGAAAATCTCTATTAACATATCAAATAGCATATCAATTTCATTTAGAAGGATGGAATATTTACAAAATCAATAAGTCGTCAATTACAAACGATACTGAGTTAGTAAGTCCGAAAAATAAATCTATAATAATCATTGATGACTTACAAACTATACAATCCCAACTTATAGAAAATATTTTCATGAGTTCATATCAAGATTGTATGGTTTTAGCAAATTATAATACAAATATTCATACTGGAGATGATCTTCTAAGGCGATATCCAAATATCATGATATTACTTTCCTCACAAATTGAATTATTAAAGGGCTTTTGCCTTCAAAATAAAGACGAAATCTCAAATACTCTGGAAGGAATCGGATTAAAGATCCAGAGCAATTCATATCATGATTGTATTGAAACAAGAATTAAACGAGCTTCTAGAGAAGCAACTCCCTGGCTTTTTAATTACAATCTTACTGAAGGATGGAATTCTGCAAGGTATGACCTTAGTTTATTAAAAGAAAATGACTCTCAACATTTTGTTATCGTAACAGTTGCAATATTTCAATTTGCATCACTTGATTCAGGAGTAAATGAAGACAAGATAATTTCTGCGCTCAAAAATTTTTGTTCTGAAGAAGAATGGGTTCAAAAAGTAAGAAAGACGATAAAAGAGAAATGCTTAATTGATGAAGGACTAGTTAGAAATAAGCATTATGAATATTCTAGAAAAATTTTAAGATTATTTGTATCAGACAAATATTCGAGGAAGGATCATAATTATTTGATATCCTTGATAAAGGATATTTTGAACTCAAATTCTTACAATGAAGGACATTCAAATATCCTAGAGTTCATTATGTTTGATTTTAAATTTTGTCATTATCAATTTAAGAGAGATTTATTTTTCATAAAATTAGGTAAAGAAATATTAGCAGGAAAACATAAACTAACGTCAGCAGAAGTTAACAAATTAAACTCTTTAATTCGGAGTGACTCAGAAATAATCCGTGAGATAAATCCTGGCTTTATCAAGAACTGGATATTGGCTTCAAAGCAAGATACAGCTTATCAACTTGGGGAACTATTGAATACGTTGCATAATGCGAAATATGATACTTTTGAATCAGGTTATTGGTTATTTGAACGTATTTTCGAATTAATAAGATCATCAGAAATCGAAGACTACTCTAGGTATTCATATTTAATAAATAGACTTAATTTGTTTTTAAATGAACATGACCGAGAATATGCGACAAAGCTATTAGCAGAGTCAGATTTTTCATTATCTGTATCTGGCTATTCTGCTGGTATGGAATGTTTCCATTTTTCAAATGTAATAAAAGATTTTCATGGCATAAGTCAGACTTGGGCTGATAAGCAAGTCGCAAATAATATTCAAGGGATAGCTAATTTATTTAATAATGATTTTAAAAATGCTCTAAGATATTTCAAAGAATTAATTTTTTTCTATTTTGGGATTATTAGTGCAATATTGGGCTTTTATAAGCCCTCGAAAGCTATAAAAACACATGGACGTCAATTAGCAAATTTCCTTGAGGAACAATCTATAATTGATGGTTTTAACGATATAAATGCTGCAGGAGTTCAACAATATGGAGATATTTTAATTTTCTTAGCTTTATATGGTTCTGATAAATTAAAAACAATTTCAGATAGATTTAATTATGATAGACTCCAAAATATCTTCTTAGGATTTTCAAAGATTGATCATTTTCATCGAGCACTAGTAAGTATTTTACATAATGAAGATAGTGTGAACTGGAGAAAGCATGTTACTTGGGTTCTTTTGAATTTCAATTATGTAGAAGAAATCTTTTTTAGATGGGATGGCCAATTAGGATTAAAACGTTTAAAAGAGGGCGTTCCATATGAAATTCATATTGGAGTGTGCTCAGATTGTGAGTTTGAGCTTCATGTTTTAAAATATATCGAAAATATCGACCATAAACTGTTAACGAGAATAATCCAAGAAAATGATGAAACTCTTTGTAAAGCAATATGTACAAATGGTGATGATCATAGATCAAAATTCGATCTATTAATATTTTTTTATCAATATTGTGATTCATTATATAAGGATATTTTGACTTCTGAAAAGAACCAAAATGAGATTGTAAAAAAACTTGAAAAGTTATTACATGGAAAGAAATGGGAGAAAATGATTGCTAAATTATATATCTTCCTTATAAAGAATTATTCTACAAATATTCAAAAAGAAATCTTTGAAATTGAAAAAAGATATTCATCTGTAAGAAAATTCAATATTGAGGATTATTTATAAGGTCATAGAGAAAAAATGGACCGTATAATAATTGCATGCAACTTTCATTTTTTTTGGGATACTCAAAAAGTGAACAGGTAGGAACAGGGGGACGTTCCTCACAAGTTCATTTATACTAAATAATTTATAAAATCAACTTCTTGCTTAAAATATTTTTATATCAAAAAAATAAGCCTTTTTTTAGTTTTTAAGATACTTCCATACGTTTTATCACTTTAAATTCACTCTATATTTTTATTAAATCAAATAAAAAGGCGATTTTATTAAATTTAAGATAAAAATAAACCTTATTAATAAATTAAGTCATTGATTATAAACATATTTACGACGAACGTCCCCCGTTGTTATCCGTTGTTATATTCCCGTTATATTCCGTTATCCCCCGTTACGGTATATAACAGTTGGCTATAGCCTTGGAGGAGATTGAATAGTTAATACAAATCCTCCGTTTTTTGTGTTTAGCAGCAATTGTAAATAGTATTTTGTTTTTTTAGTATGAGAAACAATATAAATATCAAAATCTCCAATTTCTTGTTTTATATTAATATTATTTAGCACATGTGTCCTAACAATTTTTAAAAAAGATTAAAAAGAGAGTGGAGCAACCTTATCCGTAAAGTATATTACGGTAACTCAAAAAAAGGAGGACTCCACAATGATAAATACATCGTTAAGTTTGTTT